>NZ_JAXLWP010000008.1:0-257840 GCF_046328425.1 Kouleothrix sp. | reverse complement strand
CGCGTGGCCGCCACGACCATATATCGCTCGGGCATGGCGATGCGCTCCCACTCCGACACGCCGAACGCCTGCGAGTAGAAGCCGATCGCGTCCTCGATATCGCGCACTGCGAAGCCAATATGATCCACCGTCGTAAACATAGGTTCTCTCCTGGTTACGCCACTGCCATGCGCCTCACTATAGCAGCTGCCCAGGCGGGCGCAGTGTACCATTCGCAACCAAAAGCGTCAATTGCACGACTTATGTTACTAGCTCGGTTTGATTACTTTCGTTTTGCGATGCCCTGCCTGGCTTCGCCGCTTCGCCAGGCGAGGTTTGGAGGGCGCAAGCCCTCCAAACCTCGCGCCCGGGAGGACACCGCGTAACTCGTGTCATTTACAGGAGTTACGCGGAGCGCGTTTTTGCCTTTGGCAGCGCGGTACTTTTTCATGGATGGTGCTCAGATTTTCGCGCTTTGCGCGAAAATCTGAGCACAAAAGAACGTACGGTACCATGCTGCCGCAGGCAGAACAAGCCCATACCGCAGGCGACCGCGTAAGCCCTGTCATTTACAACCAGGCCAACCGCATGTATCATGCGCCGGCAGTGTACGCCGCATAGTTGCACAACCCAGAGAAACTGTATGACCATCCTCGTCGTCGGCGATGCCAACACCGACCTGAGCGCCGCGCTGGTGCGCTTCCCAGCCGAGGGCGACGACACCCAGATTAGCGCGCTGGAGTGGGGCAGCGGCGGCTCGGCCGCGAATGTTGCGGCCGCCCTCGGCCGCCTGGGAGCGCCTGCTTGCCTGTTCGCCCGCGTCGGCACCGACCCGGCCGCTACGGTGGCCTTGCGGGCGGTGCGCGATGCCGGTGTCGACCTCGGCGCGATCCAGACCGACCCGACGATCGCCACCGGGTTGTGCTACGCGGCGGTATCGCCTGGTGGCGACCGCACGTTCTTCAGCTTTCGTGGCGCGAATGTGGCGCTGGCACCCGCGCCGGCCGCGCTGCTCGGCCAGGCTCGCTGGCTCCATGTCGCGGCCCACGCGCTGCTCGAGGGCCAGCAGCGCGCGACAACGCGCGCGCTGATCGACGCGGCGCTTGCGCGCGATCTGCCGGTGTCGCTGGATCTGTGCCTGCCGACGCTGCGCGCGTGGCGCGCCGAGGTCGAGGCGCTGCTGCCAAACCTGGCGCTGCTGTTCGCCAACGAGCTGGAGCTGGCCGAGCTATGCCCCGGCCTCGCGCCCGACGCCGCTGCCGATCGGCTGGTGCGCGGCGGCCTGCCGCTGGCCGCGATCAAGCTTGGCGCGCGCGGCTGCCTGCTGGCCGCGCCGGGCACGCACCAGCGCGTGCCCGCTTTCGATGTTGCCGCGCTCGACACCAACGGCTGCGGCGACGCATTTGTGGCCGGCTTTCTGCATGCGCACCTGCGCGGCGCGAGCCTGGATCGCTGCGCGACGCTGGCTAACGCGCTGGGCGCGCTCACCGCCACGCGCTACGGCGCGGCCGAAGCCCTGCCCGAGCGCGGCGCGCTGCTCGCATTCCTGCGCGGCTGTGGCGCCGATATCGTGGCCGAGCTGCTCGACCCGGCCGGCGCGTAGCCGCGATCGGTGGGCTTTCCGATGCTGTTCTGATACGAGTTTCAAGGAGCAAAGAGCATATGACTACGCCAACCCCCAGCTGGAAAGCGCGCCTCGACGCGCTTCAGATCGGCGACCTCAAGCAGATCTTCCGCACCTCGAAGCCGGTGATCGGCATGGTGCACTGCTGGCCGCTGCCCGGCGCGCCCGGCTACACCGGCTATGGCATGCAAACGATCATCGAGAATGCGCTGCGCGACGCGCATGCCCTGGCCGAGGGCGGCTGCGATGGGCTGATCGTCGAGAATATGTGGGACATCCCATTTCGCGCCGGGCCGCACATCCAGCCCGAGAGCATCGCCGCGCAGGCGGTGGTGGCGGCGGCGGTGAAGCGCGAGCTAAGCCTGCCCATGGGTATCAACCTGGTGCACAATGGCGGCGTGTCGCTGCTGGGGATCGCCATCGCCAGCGGCGCCGAGTTTATCCGCGTGTGCATGTTCACTGGGGCGGGCGTGTGGGACGCCGGCGAGTGGGACGAAGGCTGCGCCGCAGACTTGATGCGCCGGCGCAAGGAGCTGCACGCCGAGCATATCAAGCTGTTCGCCGATGTCGACAAGAAGCACTCGGTGCGCTTCCCCGGCATCGACCTCGCGACGCATATCGAGTGGACGCGCTTTTTTGGCGCCGACGCGCTGATCGTGTCGGGCCGCATGACCGGCGACGCGCCGGACTTGGCCAAGGTGCGCGAGGCCAAGGCGCTGGCCGGCGACCGGCCGGTGCTGATCGGCAGCGGCGCCGACGAGCGCAATATCGGCGCGTTTATGGAGGTGATCGACGGCGTGATTGTCGGCTCGAGCATCAAGATCGACGGCCGCTGCGAGAACCCCGTCGACACCGCGCGCGTGCGCCGGCTAGTGGCGGCGGCGCGTGGCTAGTACGGGTAGGTACTAGTCGCCGGCCAGTACCAGGTGCATTCTTTCGTTTTATTCATCGGGCGGCGCAGGGCGTATGTGCCGGTTTAGCTTATTGTGATGCCATAGCGCCTTGCTTCCGCGTTTGAATCTGAACAGATTGTAAACTTGGGCTAGTACTTCATCACTCCAAGGGCATAGTACCACTGGCTACCGCAAGACCATACCGTTGGTGCATTGAGATTTGGTGGTGGGTGTGCTATGCTGCGTGCATCGAACGGGCCGCACCACACTACACCACACTGCCCTGGCCCGCCGAACGCTGTCGGACCCGCCGGTGACGACCGGGCATCACAGCACATCGCGGCACACAATCCAGCATCATTCCGGCACACATTTCAGCATCGCTCTCGCAACGTCGTAGTTTCACGCAAGCAGCATCGTAGCACCGTTCTCACACCCTGAACCGTCGTAGCCCACATTCCAGCTCATCGTAGCAATCTGGTCGTCGGCATCGCACTCACAACCAAGCCCCGGCGTGGCTCGCTGACTGACAGCCAACCACACTCCGTCTTCGCAAGGCCCTGGCATTTCGCCAGGGCCGCTGTCGTTGGTGGCGGTAATTTTTCTGGTATGATACGAACCCGGTGCCGTGGCCACAATGAAGAGGAAATCAATGGCTGAAACCACCACCTACCGGCTGCTTCTGGTTGGGTTTGGCTCGGCTGGGCAGGGCCTGGCCCAGATCCTGCGCGACCGCAGCGAATGGCTGGCGAGCCGCTATGGTGTCGACCTGCAGCTCGTGGGCGTATGCACGCGCAATCGCGGCACGCTGTTCGACGACAATGGGCTCGACCCGGCCGCGCTGCTTGAGGCGCTGGCCAGAACAGGCGATCTGCGCGGGCTGCCCGCGCTGCGCGAGTGGCGCCCCGAGGACGCGATTGAGCACGCCGGCGCCGACGTACTGATCGAGCTGAGCCCGACCGACCTGGTTTCTGGCGAGCCGGCCACCGGCTACATACGCCGGGCGCTGGCGAATGGCATGCACGCAATTACCGCGAACAAAGGCCCGATCGCACTGCATTTCGCCGAGCTGCGCATGCTGGCGGCCGAGGCCGGGCTATACCTTGGCTTCGAGGGCACGGTGATGTCGGGCACGCCTGGTCTGCGAACCGCCTGGAGCAGCCTGGCGGGGTGCGAGATACGCGAGCTGCGCGGCATTGTGAACGGCACGACCAACTATATTCTGACGCAGATGGAGCAGGGGCTGGCCTATGCCGATGCGCTGGCCGAAGCGCAGCGGCTGGGCTATGCCGAGGCCGACCCGACCGGCGATGTCGAGGGCTACGATGCTGCGGCCAAAGCGGTGATTCTGGCGAATGTGCTGATGGATGCGCAGATCGGGCTTGGCGATGTCGAGCGCATGGGCATTACCACGCTGACGCGTGACACGCTCGAGGCCGCCCGCGCCGCAGGCGAGCGCTGGAAGCTGATCGCGCGGGTGTGGCGCGACGGCGCCGATGTGCGCGCCAGCGTGCAGCCGACCCGGCTGCCGCTCGCACACCCGCTCGCCGGTGTGGGCGGGGCGACTAACGCGATCACATACAGCACCGACCTGCTCGGCGAGGTGACGTTGATCGGGCCGGGCGCCGGCGGCACCCCCACCGGCTTCGCCATTCTCTCCGATATTCTCGAAATGCACCTGCTGTGGGGCCGCTAGGGCGCGCAGTCGGTGGTTTGAACATTGCAGATCGTAGCTTGCGCGCGCGCTAGCGCCTGGCTGGGCGGCGTGCCGATGCCGTAGATCACATACTCGGGGCCGCCGGTGGTGAGCGCGCGCGGCCCCCGCGCCAGCACGCGCGCGCCTGGCCCGAGCGCGCCGGCCGCACGCTCGAGCGGGATGTCGGGTCGATCGCCGTAGGCCAGCAGCAGGGCGCTGGGGCCGGGCGGGTCGGAGAGCGCACGGCCATCGAAATAGCCAACCTGAATGTTCGAGGTCAGGTAGCGCAGCACGTCGTCGTCGCCAGGGTCGGAGGGGATGAACAGCCTGTAGCCGGCCAAAGCCGGGTCGCGCGCGAGGCGCTGAGCCAGCATGCCGATGTGGGTATCGGCGACATAGAACTGCTCGTAGACCTGCGACTGCGCCGGCCACACTACGAAATAGCGTACGCCATTCAGCAGCAGCACCGCCAGCGCCATGGCGGCTAGCGCTGCCTGGCGAAGGCGCAGCCGGGATAGGGTTGCGAGCAGCGCGTCGGCGCCCAGGCCGGCCAGCAGCAGGGTCGGCGCCAGCGATTCGACCGTGCGCATAGCGTGCGGCGCCTCGATGCTGAACAGGCCGGCCGCCAGCCCGAGTGCCAGCCAGAGGCACAGGGCGCGCGCGCGCCGATCGGCCAAGCTGGCGAGGGTCAGAGCCACACCCACCACAAATACCCCGCCGGTCAGCGGGTCGAGCATGGGCGCGTTCGGCAGGTTGTGCCGGCCGATATAGTCGCCGCGCTCGTTCCACATGCCTAGCAGCAGCCCAAGGTTTTCTTCCAAACGCGCCAGCGGCGCGCGCGTCTCGAGCGAATCGGGGTTGAAGATCGAGGTCTGGCCAATCCGGCGCCCAAAGGCGGCCTGATTGTCCCAGGCGTACTTGATCAACGGCGCGGCGAGCGCCAGCGCGAGCACAGCCGCAAGCGCCAGGTAGGGCAGCGCGCGGCGCCAGGCTTGCCAATCGCGGCCGAACCACAGCAGCGCCAGCGCGCCAAGCACCAGCGGGGTAAGGCGCGATGTGTGGTAGGCGTACACCGCGACGCCCACAGCCAGGCCCAGGCCGAGCGCCAGCACCAGCCGCGCGCCGGCGCGCTCGGCTCGCGCCAGGCGCCATAGGCAGCCGAGCGCCACCAGCGTCAGCAGCGGCCCAAACACGGTTGGGAAGGCGAAGCGGCTTAGGGTTGTGTGCCAGACCGACAGCGCCAGCAGGCCGGCGGCCAGCAGCGCGGCGCGCGTGCCGAACAGCGGCCGGGCGGCGAAGTAGAGCGCCAGCGGCGTCAGCGCGCCGCACAGCGCCGGGATCAGCCGTACTGCCCAGGGCGTCGGGCCGAACAGGCCGATCGGCAGCGCCGCGAGGTAGAACATAAGCGCCGGCAGGTCGGCAATCGTCGGCACATACACCGGGCGGTAGGATGCGTCGTTCAGAATGCGCAGCGCCAGCAAGCCGTGGCGGGCTTCGTCGCGCCACATGCCCGGCGGCAGCGTGTCGAGGCCGGCGAGCCGCAGCACCAGCGCGGCGCATGTGATCGTCGCTAGCGCCAGCGCGACAAGGCGAGGCGACCAGGTGGGCGTGGCCGGCGAGCTGGCGCCGGCCGTCCCCGCGACGAGCGCCGCGCCAAGCAGCAGCAGCGCCCAGCCGGCTGTGCCAGACCACGGCTGCTGCAAAGGCAGCAGCAGCACCGCAGCGCCGATGGCCAGGGCGCCAAGCCAGCGCCAGCGCGCCCCGGCGGTATGCGCGCGCAGCCAGCCCGTCAGCGGCGGCGCCAGCAGCGCACCCCAGGCCAGCCCCATCCCGAGCCACAGGTTCGGCAGCCAGTAGCCCGCAGCAATCGGCGCCAGCGCCATCCACAGGGCATACGCCAGCGCCAGGGCCAGCGTCAGCGCCAGTGCCGGCGCGCGCCCGAGCCAGCGCCGCAGCAAAACAAACACCGCGTCGGCCAGCAGCACCAGAAACAGCACCCGCTCGCCATCGGGCAGCCGGTCGGCGGCGGTGAGCGGATGCGCGGTGATCGTAAGCGAGTTGAAGGCGAAGCCAAGCGGCCGCGCCTCGGGGTAGGGCGGATCGACCAGGCTGTGCAGCGCCAGCAGGCGGCCCTCGGCGTCGTGCGGCGGGGCCGGCAGCAGCAGCGTGTACTCGCGCCACTCGCGGGCCAGCGCCAGGCGTGGCGCCGGGTCGATATTCGCCAGCGTCAGCTGCACCAGCGGCTGGCCTGCCGGGCGCGACGCGCTCAGGCGCACGCGCAGCAGCAGCGGCCCGCGCTGCTCGAAGCCAAACAGGCGCAGCGCGGCTTCGGGCTGGGCCCAGCGGTAGGTGTCGGTTTGGTTATGCTCCTCGGCCCAGAACGAGCCGAGGTAGCGCCGCGCAGTGTCGTCGCTGGCGCGGATCGACAGCTCGGGCCGGGCCAGCCAGACGGCAGCGGCGACGATGCCGGCGACCAGCGCGCTCAGCAACAGCAGGTCGGCCAGCCATGCTCGCCAGGGCGCGGGGGGAATGAAACGTTGCTTCATACGCTTGAGAATCTGCCTGTCGGTTTGGGCGCTGGGCGCGCCAGCGCGATTATAGCACGCAAGTGCCGGCACGCCACTTGCACCTAGGCATATCCCTATATCGCCTTCGGTAGGAAGGAAAAGTTATGGATGGTACAGCAGCCTGGGGGCTTGTCAAAGAAACATTCAGCGACTGGAGCGAAGACAAAGCGCCGCGCCTGGCTGCCGCGCTGGCGTACTACACGGTGTTTGCGCTCGCGCCGCTGCTGATTATCGTGATCGCGATCGCCGGCCTGTTCTTTGGCGAGGAGCAAGTTCGGCAGAACATTGTCGGCCAGCTTGGCGGGCTGATCGGCCAGAATGGCCAGCAGGCGCTGATCTCGCTGATTGAGGGCGCGCGCCGCCCGGCCGCTGGCCTGATCGCCACGGCAATTGGCGTAGTGACGCTGGTGCTGGCGGCCGGGGGACTGTTTGGCCAGCTTCAAGACGCGCTCAACACGATCTGGGAAGTGCAGCCGAAGCCGGGGCAGGGCATCTGGGCTACTCTGCGGGCGCGGTTCTTGTCGTTCTCAATGGTGCTAGGGGTTGGCTTTCTGCTGCTGGTGTCGCTGGTGATCAGCGCCGCGCTTGCGGCGGTGGGCCAGCTCGTGGCCGGCGAACAGTATGGGCAGACGCTGATCTGGCAGATCGTCAACTTCGCCGTATCGTTCGCGATCACCACGCTGCTGTTCGCGATGATCTTCAAGATCCTGCCCGACGTCAAGGTGGCCTGGAGCGACGTATGGATCGGCGCGGTCGCCACTGCGGCGCTGTTCGCGCTCGGCCGCTTGCTGATCAGCCTGTACCTTGGCAAGGCTGCGCCTGAGTCGAGCTATGGCGCGGCCGGCTCGCTGGTAGCTATTCTGATCTGGGTGTACTACTCGGCGCAGATTCTGTTCATGGGCGCTGAGTTCACCCAGGTATATGCGCGGCGCTATGGCTCGAAGATCGAGCCGGCCGAGAATGCTGTGGCGGTGACGGAGGAGGCGCGCGCGCAGCAGGGTATACCGAGCCAGGCTAGCCTTGCCGGAGCCGAGACGCGCGCGCGCCAGGTTGGCGGCGGCGACGAGGCCCAGTCCGACGAGCCGGTCGCGGCGCCACAGGCCGGGCGGGCTGCTGGCGTGGGCGCGCTGGCTGCCTTTGCTATGGGGGTAATTCTGGGGCGGCGGCAGCGCGCCGATCGCTCCGACGAGCCGCCGGAGCGTGGCCGGCGCTAGGCTGCGGCGCCAGGCCCACTATCGCATCCGGCTGACCAGTTGCTTGTATGGGGGGTCGGGGGCGGCGAAGCAGCGCTGTCGTAGGCTCAATCTCGTTGCTTGAGGAAGCCGAAGAGCGCAAGTGTGTAACCCTATTGCTTTTGCGATGCCCTGCCCAGCTTCGCCGGGCAGGGCATCGCAAAAGCAAAGTGATCAAACGGAGAGGGATTGTAATCAGGCGAGCTGCGGCGTTAGTGCAGATGCAGCACGCGCTCGCGCAACATCAGCCAGGTTTTGGTCTGCTGCACCTTGATGCCGCGCGGCGCCACGCGCACGAACTGGCCGCGCGCCTGCTCCCAGTGCGCCAGCAGCGCAGTGGCGCGCGGGCTACCGGTGAGCTCGTGGTGGCGCTCCAGCAGGCCGCGGATGTTGACCTCGTCCTCGCTGTCGAGGCTGCCCAGCTCGACCATCTCGCCATTGCAGCGTGCGGCGAAGCTGCCGTCTTCGTCGAGCACATAGGCGATGCCGCCGGTCATGCCGGCCGCGAAGTTGCGCCCGGTGGCGCCGAGCACCAGCACCACGCCGCCGGTCATGTACTCGCAGCCGTGGTCGCCCAGGCCCTCGACAACCGCCACCGCCCCGGAGTTGCGCACCGCGAAGCGCTCGCCGGCGCGGCCGGCCGCGAACAGCGCGCCGCCAGTGGCGCCATATAGCACGGTATTGCCGATGATCGTATTCTCGTGAGTGGCGTAACGCGCCGCCGCCGAGGGCCGCACGACGATCTCGCCGCCGCCCATGCCCTTGCCGACGTAGTCGTTCGCCTCGCCGGTGAGCAGGAAGTGCACGCCCGGCGCCTGGAACGCGCCGAAGCTCTGGCCGGCGCTGCCGCTGAAGCGCACCGTGACGGCGCCGTCGGGCAGGCCCGCCTCGCCGTAGCGCCCACCGATCGCGCCCGACAGCGTCGCGCCGACCGTGCGGTCGCAGTTGCCGATCGCGAACTCCAGCTCGATCGGCTGGCCCAGCTCGATTGCCGGCGCGGCCGCTGCGGCGAGGCGCTGGTTGAGCTCGCTGGTAGTGGCGTAGCCATTCCAGGGCTGGGTATTGCCGATCGGGTCGCCGTCGCTGTCGAGCCGCTCAAGCATCGGCCCGAGGTTCAGCAAGTCGGCGTCGCCGCCGCGCCGCACCTGGCGCAGCAAGTCGGTGCGGCCGACGATCTCGCCGAGCGAGTGTGCGCCGAGCGAGGCCAGCAGCTCGCGCACCTCCTGGGCGATATGCAGGAAGAAGTGGATCACCTGCTCGGGTGTGCCGCTGAACTTTGCGCGCAGCTCGGGCCGCTGGGTGGCAATGCCCACCGGGCAGCTGTTCATGTGGCAGGCGCGCGCCATCACGCAGCCCTCGGCCACCAGCGCAGCCGTGCCGAACGAGAACTCGTCGGCGCCGAGCAGCGCGGCCATAACCACATCGCGCCCGGTCTTCAGGCCGCCGTCGGCGCGCAGGCGCACCCGGCCGCGCAGCCCATTCAGCACCAGCGTCTGCTGGGTTTCGGCCAGGCCCAGCTCCCAGTTCACGCCGGCATTCTTGATCGACGACAGCGGCGAGGCGCCGGTGCCGCCCGAGTGGCCGCTGATCAGGATCACGTCGGCGCCGCCCTTGGCCACGCCGGCGGCGACCGTGCCGACGCCAGCCTCGGCCACCAGCTTCACCGACACGGCCGCAGCCGGGTTGACCTGCTTCAAGTCGAAGATGAGCTGAGCCAGATCCTCGATGCTGTAGATATCGTGGTGCGGCGGCGGCGAGATCAGCTGCACGCCCGGCGTGGTGTGGCGCACGCGCGCGATCTCCTCGGTGACTTTATGGCCGGGCAGCTGGCCGCCCTCGCCGGGCTTCGAGCCCTGGGCCATCTTGATCTGCAGCTCGCGCGCCGCCGCCAGGTAGGCCGGCGTCACGCCGAAGCGCCCCGAGGCCACCTGCTTGATCGGGCTGTTGCGCTCGTCGGTGTAGCGCTCGGGCGACTCGCCGCCCTCGCCGGAGTTGCTCATGCCGCCCAGGCGGTTCATGGCGATCGCCAGCGTCTCGTGCGCCTCGCTGCTGGTCGAGCCCAGCGACATCGCGGCGGTCGAGAAGCGCGTCACGATCGCCTCGACCGGCTCGACCTCGTCGAGCGGCAGGGCGGCCTGCTCGGCGCGCTCGGCGATCTCCAGCAGGTCGCGCAGTTCGGTGGGCGGCCGCTTGTGCACCAGGTTGCTGTAGGCCTGGTAGGTGGTGTAGTCGCCGCCGCCGGCGGCTCGCTGCAGCGCGTGCACCACGGCGGGCGAGAACGAGTGGTACTCGCCGTCTTTCTTGAACTTATAGAAGCCGGGGTTGGGCAGCGAGCCGCGCGTGGCCACCAGCGGCAGGCGGTTCGCGAACGCCGCGTCGTGATGCTCGAGCACATCGGCGGCGAGCTTATCGAAGCCCACGCCGCCCAGGCGCGCGGGCGTGCCGCTGAAGCAGCGCTCGACCACCGCGTCGGCCAGGCCGATGGTCTCGAAGATCTGCGCGCCGCAGTAGCTATCGACAGTGGCGATGCCGATCTTCGACATGATCTTCAGCAGGCCTTTTTCGAGCGCGTGGATGTAGTTGTTTTCGGCTTCGTCGGCCAGCTCGGTGGCGCTGCGGCGCTCTTCGTCGGCCGCGGCCTTGCTGCCGCGCACTTCTTCGCGCTCGATGGCCAGGCTGCGCACGCTGGCGAGCGCCAGGTAGGGGTTCACGGCCTCGGCGCCCATGCCCACCAGGCAGGCCAGGTGGTGCACTTCGCGCGGCTCGCCGCTCTCAACGATCAGGCTCACGGCGGTGCGCAGGCCCAGGCGAATCAGATGCTGGTGCACCGCGCCGAGCGCCAGCAGCGCCGGGATGGGCGCGTGGTTTTCGTCGACGCCGCGGTCGCTGATGATCAGCAGCACCTTGTTGGCGGCCACGGCCTGCGCGGCCTGGCGACACAGCCGGTCGAGCGCGGCGCGCATGGCGTACGGGCCTTCCGAGGCCGGAAACAGCGCGCGGAGCGTCTCGTTGGCGTACATTGGGTCGTTGAGCGAGCGGATCTTCGCCAGGTGCTCGTCGGTCAGCACCGGGCTCGCCAGCCGGATCAGGTGGGCGTGCTGCGGGCCTTCTTCGAGGAAGTTGCCGCGCCGGCCCAGCGCGAACGAGAGCGACATCACCAGCTCTTCGCGCAGCGGATCGATCGGCGGGTTGGTCACCTCGGCGAAGCGCTGCTTGAAGTAGCCGTACAGTGGGCGGGCGCGCTCGGCCAGCACTGCGGCGGGCGTATCGTCGCCCATCGAGCCGACCGGCTCCTGGCCATCGCGCAGCATCGGGCGCAGCACCACCGCCAGCTCTTCCGAGGTATAGCCGAAGGCGTGCTGCAGCTCGCCCAGCAGCGCCGACTTAGCGGCGCGCGCGGCTGAGCTTTCGGGCTCGTAGCCCTCGATGATATGCGCCACGCCAGCCGGCGGCAGCACTTCCATCTGGCGTGCCAGCCACTCGGCGTAAGGCTGCGCGGCCGCCAGGCGGCTCTTGATCGCCTGGTTTTCCTCGAACTTGCCGGTGCGCAGGTCGGCGGCGATCATCTGGCCGGGGCCGACCTTGCCCTTGTGCACCACGCGGGCATCGTCGATCGCCACCGCGCCAACCTCCGAGCCGCACACCACCAGGCCGTCGTCGGTGATCAGGTAGCGCGCCGGGCGCAGGCCGTTGCGGTCGAGCGCCAGGCCCACCGTGCTACCGTCGCTGAAGCACAGCGCGGCCGGCCCGTCCCACGGCTCGGTGAGGCCGGCGTGGTACTGGTAGAAGGCCCGCCACTCCGGGCTCATGTCCTGCACGCGCTCCCAGGCCTCAGGCACCAGCATCGTCAGGGCGTGGCGAATATCGCGCCCGCCCATCACCAGCAGCTCAAGCACATTGTCGAGCATAGCCGAGTCTGACCCGCTGAGGTCGACCACGGGGCCAAGCGCGGCCACGGCGTGTGCCAGCGCGCCGCCGCCGCGCTCGACGGCACTGTCGCCGGCTGCGGCGGCGCGCCACTCGGCCTCGCGCGCGCGCATCCAGGTAACATTGCCCTGCAAGGTGTTGATCTCGCCGTTGTGCGAGAGCATGTGGAACGGCTGGGCGCGCTCCCACGTGGGGAAGGTGTTGGTCGAGTAGCGCTGGTGGAACACCGCAATCGCCGTGGTGTAGTCGGGGTCGGCCAGGTCGGCGAAAAAGTGTGGCAGCACCGGCGCGACCATCAGGCCCTTGTATACCAGCGTGCGGCTCGAGAGCGAGGCCACATAGAAGCCCTCGAGCTTCTGCGCGAGCGCGGCGGCCTCCATGGCCTTGCGAGCCAGGTACAGCGCGCGCTCGTAAGCCTCGGGGGCGGCCGGCGCGGCGGGTGTGCGGCCGATCAGCGCCTGCTCGATCGCCGGCTGAGTGGCGCGCGCGCGCTCGCCCAGCGCGTCGCTGTCGACGGGCACCACGCGCCACGCCAGCACCTCGGCGCCATAGCTTGCCAGCGCCTCGGCCACCAGCGCGCGGGCTGCGGCGCGGGCGGCTTGATCGTGCGGCAGGAAGCACATCGCCACCGCCAGATCGTCGGCGGGGTAGGCCACGCCCAGCTTCGCCAGCTCGCGAGCGAAGAACGCGCGCGGGATCTGCGTCAGCACGCCCGCGCCGTCGCCGCTCTTGCCGTCGGCGGCTACGCCGCCACGATGGGCCATATTGCCGACGGCCGTCAGGGCCATCTGCACAATCTCGTGGCTAGGCGCGCCCGAGAGGCGGGCCACAAAGCCGATGCCACACGCGTCGTGCTCGAAGCGCGGATCGTACAGGCCACGTCGGATCATCTTGTTGGTTTGCATGGTCGTTCCATCCCTCTACTGCGCGCCTATTTGCGAAGAGCCGGCGCCGGATACCGCGGCGCTATGCAGGGTAGCGTATTGAAGGGTCAGTCGATCCGATGGTGTAGCAGCGCTGCCCGAGCAAAGCCTACGGGCGCTACACCGGAAGGAACTCCATCGTGGAGCGTTGATTGGTTGAGTGACCACCAAGCGAGCCAGATTGCTATGAGCGAGGGTGGCGAGCTACGCCGGCAGCAGGCGCCGGATAAACAAAACCCACAGCTGGATCTCGTTCGCCGAGACCGCTGCGGGCGTCATTGCAATCCGCTGAGATGTATTAATGGTTAAAAGAGACTATACAGGATAGAACGCCGCCTTGTCAAGCTCGTTCGTGCATTATTTCTCAGGCAGCGATCGAAGTTTGGTGCTTTTGCATAAACGGCCTGGAGGCGTGTGCGGCCGAATGTTTCAATATTGAATAGTTTTGTAGCCTAAAGTAGGCAGAAGCGCGCTAAGTTGTGCAGAATTGCCATATAGTTGTATATACGCGAGGCGTTGGCAGCGCCGCCACGTGCACGCCAGTGTGGGGTGGTGTGGCGGCGGGTTTGGGCTACAGGCCCAGCAGCACCTTGGCAATCAGCAGGTAGATCGCCAGGCCGGTGGCATCGACGAGCGTGGTGATCAGCGGGGCCGAAACCACCGCCGGGTCGATCTTCAGCTTTTGCGCGATCAGCGGGATGAGCGCGCCAATGGTATTGGCCCAGGTGCAGATCGCGATGATCGTCAGCCCCACCACGCCCGCCAGCGCGTACGAGCTGCCCCACAGCAGCGCGCGCCCGAAGGCCACCGCGCCGAGGATCAGGCCGAGCAGGATACCGCCGGCTAGCTCGCGGCCGATCACGCGCGGGGCGTCGCGCAGGCGGATCTCGCCGAGCGCCAGGCCGCGAATCAGCGTCGAGACCGTCTGGGCGCCGGTGTTGCCGCCCGTGCCGATCAGCAGTGGGATGAAGAACGAGAGTGCGACGACGCGCGCTAGCTCGCTTTCGAACAGGCGCAGCACGCTGCCGGTGAACGTTTCGGCCAGAAACAGCAGCAGCAGCCAGCCCACGCGCTTACGCACCACGCGCGCCAATGGCACGCTGAAATACGGCTGGTCGAGCTCGGGGCCGCCTTCGATTCCGGCAAAGCGCAGCACATCTTCGGTGCTCTCCGACACCAGCACGTCGATCACGTCGTCGACGGTGATGATGCCGAGCATCTGGCCGCTGGCGGCAACTACCGGCAGCGTCAGCACATCGTAGCGCGCCACCAGCCGGGCTACCTCCTCCTGGTCGGTGGTTGGTGCGATCGTGATGACATCGCTCTGCATAAGCGCGTCGAGCCGGCGCTCGGGCGGCGCCGTGACGACGGCGTGCAGCGGCGCCACGCCCAGCAGCTGTTGGGCCGGGCCGAGCACGTACAGGTCGGTAAACGACTCGATCTCGGGGTCGCTGTGCCGCAGGTACACGAGCGTTTCGCCTGCGGTCATCTCGGGGCGCACGCGCACGAACTTCTCAGTCATCAGGCGGCCGGCGCTTTGCGGCGGGTAGCTGAGCAGCGCGCGCACCTCGGCCGCGTCGCCCGGCTCCATGGCCGCCAGCAGCGCCTGCTGGCGCTCGGGCACGTCCTCGCTAAGGATCTCGGCCACGTCGTCCATGGGCAGGCGGTCGAGCAGGTCGCCGGCCTTGTCGGCAGGCAGCTGCTCGAGCAGCTCGCGCGTAGCCTCGCGGCTGGTTTCGCCAAGCACATCGGCGGCCAGCGCGGGGGCGAGCAGGCCGAACACACGGATTTTGTCGTCGTCGTCGAGCCGGTCGATCACCTCGGCGATGTCGGCCGGGTGCCGGCCAGCCAGCAGCAGGCGCAGCCCATCGAGATCGTGTGCGGCCAGCACATTGCGCACGCGCTGCTCGAGCGCCTCGACCCAGGTGATCGTTCCGGTGCTCATGCGCGCGCCTCCTGGGTGGCGAGCCATGGCTCGACGATCGCCAGCAGCTCGGGGGTGTGGGTTGCGACGAGCCAGTGCCCGGCGTAGGGCAGGGTGTGCAGTTTGGCGCCAGGCAGCAGCGCGGCCAGCTCGTGGGCGTGGCGCAGTGGCGTCACGGTGTCGTGCTCGCCGGCCACAACCAGCGCCGGGCAGCCGAGCGTCGGCAGCCAGCTGCGGCTGTCGAAGCTCTGCAGCGCGCGCGCCACCGGGGCCACCCGGCCGCCCTGGCTATGCGCGAGCGCGGCGCCCACCGGCTCGGGGGGGCGCGCGCGCAGCTGGCCGTCGGCCAATGCGCCGGCGCGCCGAGGCCCAAGCAGGCGCAAGAGCTCGGGGCGCAGCCGTACTTTGATGCGCTCGGGCAGCGTGGCGGCGCTGCGCGCGTAGGCGCACACCAGCGCCAGGCCGCGCACGCGCGCCGGGTAGCGCAGGGCTAGCTGCTGGGCCACGGCGCCGCCGCTGGCGTAGCCCAGCACCAGGCACGACGGAATGTTCAGCAGATCGAGCAGATTCGCGACGTCGGCGGCCATGCGATCGATGCTGTCGGGGCCGGGCAGGCATGTGCTGTGGCCGTGGCCGCGCAGATCCGGTACGATCACCTGGAAGCGGCGCGCCAGCGCCGGGATGATCGGCCGGAAGATCGCGCCGGTGGCGCCGAGGCCGTGGAGCAGCAGCAGCGGCGTGCCGCTGCCGTGGAGAGTGCAGTAGAGCGCGGTGGCGCGGCGGTGGGCCGCGCGCATGCGCAGGGCGGGAGTTGCCATAATGTCCTCCAAATGTTCTGGTGGCGGCGTGGCCACCGGGATAGGCGGCGCGGGTGGCGGCGCCAGTGATATGGAGGACAAAAGCAGCGCCCCCACACCTCGCGGTGTGAGGGCGCATGCGGCGGCGCGGCGCGATCAGCTCATTCGAGCGCGCCAGGCCACGGCAGGTGCACAGTCACAACGCGAGTTCACCAGCGCACGGCGCCACTCAGCGCGCCGCGAGCAAGAATGACTGACGTCCATACAACCCCATAAAAAGCCCCCTCGGGCAAGCCCAAGGAGGCCAAAAGCACTGAGCGAACGTTTATACAAACGCCCTCGGCTTCTCCCCAACTTGAGCTTTGGCACTGCACAGCGTAGCCTTCGCAGTCGTGTTAGAGCGAGCCTTAGCTCGGACCGCCCTGGTATACCCCTGAGCGTCTTTCGACGGGCCGGGGCAACGACTTGTGTCTGTGCAGACGCCGCACCTAACGAGAGAGCGCGTACGCCTTGCCGGAATTCGTGTTCCGTCGGGGCCAGTATACACCGATTGCAGAGGCAGTGTCAATATCTTGTGAAATCTATGACAAAGAATTTATACCAGGCGCGCTTGTTTGAGCCGACTGCGTGCGGGTTTCGGAGTGGCGCGGAAAAACCGCCTACAAAAGGAAATCGGAGACTATGCTGCCGCAGGCTGCACGCTCGCCGCGTCGAAATGCACAGCAACGCAGCTGCGTGGCTTCGAGCAACAAAAAAGGGGTTCGGCGCGGCAAAACCGCGCCGAACCCCCTCCTGCGGGAATGTTTTAGCTGGCCGGAGCCGTAACGCCCGACACGCCAGCCGGCTCAGTGACCTGGCCGCCGGGCACTGCCACGCCGTCGGTGACGTAGCCAAGCTCGCCCATCTCGGGGATATCCAGGCCGTTGATCTCATCTTCGGCGCGGCTGCGCAGCCAGCCGGCGCGCTTGAGCGCCGCGAAGAACACGTACGACAGGCCAAACGCCCAGGTGGCGATCGCCACCACCTCGAGCACCTGCGGCAGGATCTGGCCGAAGCTGCCGCCGACAATGCCGGTGACCGGGGCGGTGACGCCGTTCCAGGCGCCGGTGTCGGGGTTGCCGACGGCGAAGATGCCGACGGCCAGCACGCCCCACATGCCGTTCACGAAGTGCACCGGCACGGCGCCGACCGGGTCGTCGATCTTGGCCTTCTCGAGCCAGCCCGAGGCCAGCACCACCAGCACGCCGGCCACCAGGCCGATGATCACCGCGCCCCACGGATCCACAAACGCGCACGGTGCGGTGATCGCCACCAGGCCGGCCAGGATGCCGTTCACCGACATCGACGGCGAGGGCTTTTTGGCCGGGGTGAAGAACCAGGTATAGAACATCGTGCTGCAGCCGCCGGCCGCGCCGGCCAGCAGCGTGTTGATCGCGGCTACCACCGTCAGGTTGATCGGCCAGAGCGAAGCTGCGGTGGTGACATTGCCGCTGGCGTCGGCCACCGCCGGGGTGATCAGGCCAAGCGACGAGCCGGGGTTGAAGCCGAACCAGCCGAAGAACAGGATGATCGTGCCGAGCACGCCCATTGGGATGTTGTGGCCGGGGATGGTGTTGGCGCTGCCGTCCTTATTGAACTTGCCAATGCGCGGCCCGAGCACCATGGCGATCGCCAGCCCAACCGCGCCGCCGGTCATGTGCACCACGCCCGAGCCGGCGAAGTCGACCGCGCCATTGCCGAGGCCGAGCGAGCGGCCGAGGTTGGCCAGCCAGCCGCCGCCCCAGACCCAGTTGCCGGCGATTGGGTAGATGAGCATGCTGACCCAGAAGCTCATGATCACGAAGCCCGAGAATTTAACGCGCTCGGCGCCCGAGCCAGTCGGGATCGTCGCAGCGGTGTCCATGAAGACCATCTGGAACAGGAAAAACGCGAAGATACCGGCGGCGCTGAGGCCGATGCCCTGCAGGAAGAAGCCGGTGGTGCCAAGCACGCCGAACTGCTCGCCCAGGCGAATACCGCTGGCCAGGTTATCGCCCCAGGCGCCCAGCGTCAGCGGCGAGAAGGCCCATGGGCCGGCGATCGCGCCGGGAGTGCTTACCTCGGGGTAGGCCAGGTTGAGCGCGCCGAACTGAAATGCGAAGCCACAGATCCAATAGCCGATCGCGCCGATGCAGAACACCATCATGTTCATCAGCATGGTGTGCGCGACGTTCTTCGCGCGGGTGAAGCCGGTTTCGACCAGGGCGAAGCCGGCCTGCATGAAGAAGACCAGAAAGCCCGCGAGAATCAGCCAGAGGATGTTTGCTGCGGTGGTGAGAAGCTGTAGCTGATCGTTCATGGAGAGATCCTTCCTTTCGTTTCTTTAACCTCGTCGTAGTTTTGGTGCGGCGTCCGGCTCAACAGATCGCATCTGCACGCGGCGGATAGCGATCGTGTCGAACGGCGCGCCTCTGTACGGCGACCCTTTGGCAGCGTGGCCGGCCCATCAGTCGGGGATGGGTGCAGCGGCGGCCCGGCCGCTGCAAACTGTGTGGGTAGGGGCAACCTCCTTCCAATCTCCTCAGCTCTCGCCGCCGATCCGATACAGCGGCCTGCGTGCTTAATCGGCCGCGCCGTCGGCCACCAGCGGTGGCGCTGGCTCGGCCGCGGCGTGCGGGTCCTGGCGGGCCTGAAAGGCCATCCGTAGCAGCGGCGGCGTGACCAGCGTGGTGGCGAGCGTGACGACCACCAGCACCGAGAACAGGCTGGCGCTGAGCAGGCCATTGGCCAGGCCCGCGCCGGCAATCACCAGCGCCACTTCGCCGCGCGACACCATGCCAATGCCGATCTGCAGCGACGAGCGGTTGTTGAAACCGCCCAATCGCGCGCCCAGGCCGCCGCCGACGATCTTGGTGATGATCGCCAGGACGATCAGCACCGCGGTGAGCAGCGGCGCGGCCATCAGCCCGCCGGCCTGGGCCTGCAGGCCGATGTTGATGAAAAACACCGGGATGAAGAAGCCATAGCCTAGCGACGCGGTGCCCTCGTGCACGATATGGCCTTCGTTGGCGTGCCGCGCCACCACCACGCCCAGCAGGTAGGCGCCAGTGATCGTAGCGACGCTGCCGAGCGCCTCGGCGGCCCAGGCGTACACCAGCACCATGCCCAGCAGTAGGGCCAGGCTGGCCTCGCGGTGGTGCAGGTGGCGCTCCCAGCGCACAACCATTGGCACGATCTTGTCGCCGACGAACCAGGCGATCGGGAAGAACAAGAACATCTTGCCGAGCGTGAACAGCATGTTGCCCTCGCCCGACAGGCTCATCACCAGCGCGAACACCAGCACGCCCAGCACATCGTCGATGATCGCCGCGCCGAGGATCGTCGAGCCCTCGCGCGAGCGCAGCCGCCCAAGCTCGCGCAGCGTCTGGGCCGAGATGCTGACGCTGGTGGCGGTGAGCACCGCGCCAAGGAACAGCGCGTGGTGCCATTCGAGGCCAAACATCTCGCCGATCAGCAGGCCGGCGAACAGCGGCAGCACCACGCCGCCGATTGCTGTGAGCATCGACGCGCGGCCGGCTTGCTTCAGCGCCATGGTATCGGTTTCGAGGCCTGCCATAAACATCAGCAGGATGACGCCAATGTCGGCCAGCAGCTGGATGGTGCCGTTTGGCGCGAGCAGGCCAAGCAGCGATGGCCCAAGCAGCAGGCCTAGCAATAGCTCGCCGAACACCGCCGGCATGCCGATTTTGTGGCTGATCTGCGCGGCAATCTTCGCACCAACCAGGATACCAGCCAGCGGCAGAAGCATATTGAGTGTCTCGTGCATGGCGTCCTCAGCTCTCAAACACAGCGACGCCGGCTAGATCGACCGTGATCTCTCCGGCGCCGCGTCATTGCACAGTGGTTTAATAAAAACTATACCTTGGTAGCTGGAGTATACGGGCTTACGCGCTGCAGCACTACAGCTACAACGTATAAATCTCTGTTTCAACGTTTTGTATATATTGCCCAAATCAAAGATTTTGAACTTAGCTAAAGCAGGCCAATTGCGCCGAAACAAAGCCGAATCAATTCACGGCTGAGGGCGAAGGCCCGCTATACCGGGCCTACAATAGCGGCTATTTATTTTTCCTTTATCTGGCTCTCATCCAGCCTTCATATTACGCTTTTACCATAGGCATGTTTTAGACAAACTATCTATAAAGCGGGGCGTAGCGGGCGGGGCGTAGCGCTGGTATGTTGGAATATGCGCGATGGCCCCGGCTTTTTGATTCTTAGGCGCCGTGCCTGCCATGGCGCGACGCGGTGCGCATGCTAGACGAAGCTACACTACGCCGCCTGTATCTGCACGAGCAGCGTTCGATCCGCGATATCGCCGCACTGCTTGGCGCGTCGACGCGGGTGGTATACGACGCTCTGATTCACTACCGCATCCCGCGGCGAACCGCCGGATTTCGCCCCGTACACGAGGAGCCGGCTGAAGATCGGCTTGACGAAGCCATGCTCCGGCGCTGGTACCTGGAGGAAGAGCGCTCGATCCGCGCCATCGCCGATCTGGCGCAGGTATCGACGCGCGTCGTCTACGAGGCGCTGATCCGCTACGGGATTCCGCGCCGTACCGCGGGGCAGCGGCCGGCCGGGGTAGCGGCGGGTGCCCTGCCGAGCGCACCGATCGATGAGCCGACGCTACGCCGCCTGTATGAGCAGGAAGGCCGCTCGATCGCGGCGATCGCTGCGGCGCTGGCATGCTCGCCGGCGCGCGTGCGCCGGGCGCTGGTGCACTGGGGAATCGAGCGGCGCCAGCGTGGCCGGCCAGGGGCCGCGCCGGCGGTGGACTAAGAGCCTGTTTGAAAAGGGGGTGCGCGAGGGGCATAGCCCCTCGCACTTCTGCGGGTGGCGGCCACATTCGTGGCCGCCACCCGCCAGAAAAAGTGAATACTTGGAGGGACAAAGTCCCTCCAAACCACCCTTTTCAAACAACTTCTAAGGGGATCGCGAAGTTCAGATCATCCCGCCTGGCGGGGCGCGGAGGCGGCACAGCCGCCCGCGCAGATGCTTTTCCGCCAAACCTCTTGCCGAGTCTTTAATCGGCAGTATCCTTCGGCGAGCTTGCTTGAACCCCAAGCCAATAGCTCACAAACGCCGACAGCGCGTCGTGAAGCTCCCACGAGGGGTGCTGCCGTGCAACCAGGCGGCGCTGATGGAACAGCGTCAGCAGCAGCTCGGAATCCGCATCGTCCAGAAAGATTGAAAACTCGCCGTCGGCAAAGTAGGTAAGCTCGGCAGGCTGGGGCGCCGTGTGCTGCTGAGCAAGTGCCGACAGCGCTGCAAGCTCGCGCGCCTGCTCGCGCACAATTGCCGCCTGCTCGCGCGCGCGAAGCGTCATCGCGCCGGCGAGTAGTGCCGCGGCGATGAAGCTAGCCAGATCCCACGGCCGGGCGATATCGTTGACGCTGAAGCCAAAAATTGGCTCGACGAAGAAAAACTTAAATGCTAAAAAGCACACAACCGCGCCAACCAGCGCCGGCAGGCGCCTGGCGGTAGCGGCGCACAGCAGCACAGCCAGCAGATAGCACAGCGCGATGTTCGCCTGGTCGATATGCTGCTGCGCGATCCAGAGCAATGCTGTAACGGTCGACACGACGGCAGCGATCCAGCGGTATGGATACAGCAGCATTACATCGTGAACGCGCATGGGCAATCGGGCCATAGTGACCATCTGCAACTCCTTGTGGCTGTGCTCGATATACCAAGAACCGCACTCGCAACCTATGTTGCAAGCGCGGCTGATCTGAGCGTGATCAAGTTGTATCTTCTTTTGCTGCGCCGCGTGGCTTTGCCACGCGGCGCAAACGACCTTGGGTGAATAGCTCAGCTACTCATTCATTGTAATCGAATTTGCCACTGCGCCTGGCACAAAGGTGGGGGCCGGAACCGGATCGTGGTGGGTGCCGCCGTGCAGCGCCACCAGGGTAAACTCGGGGTAGGCCGACGCGCCGTGCTCGTGCATATCGAGGCCCTCAAGCTCGCCTTCGCGCGAAACACGCAGCGTGCCGGTTGCCTTCACCGCGTACATCAGCGCCAGCGCGACGCCGAGTGTGGCGACGAGCGTGCTGGCCGAGCCGACCGTCTGGGTAATCAGCTGGCCGAAGCCGCCGCCATAGAACAGGCCGGTGATCACCGTGCTGGTATCGGCGCCGGTCGGGGTCGGCAGCCCATACTCGCCGGTGGCCCACAGGCCGAGCGAGAGCGTGCCCCACACGCCGGCCATCATATGCACCGGCACCGCGCCGATCGGGTCGTCGATCCGCCAGTGCTCGAGCCAGTCGAGGCCCCAGATCACCGCGAAGGCCGAGCCGACGCCGATGAAGAACGCGCCCGTGGGGCTAACCCAGTAGCACGGCGCGGTGATTGCCACCAGGCCGCCCAGAAAGCCGTTGACCGTCAGGCCCAGATCCCACTTCTTGGTGCGGAAGTACGACCAGAACAGCGCCACCAGGCCGCCCGAGCAGGCCGCCATCGTGGTATTGAAGGCCACCCGGCCGATGCCCTGGGTGTCGAGCGCCGAGAGCGTGCTGCCGGGGTTGAAGCCGTACCAGCCGAACCACAGGATCAGGCCGCCGACCGCGCCGATCACCAGGTCGTGCGGCGGCATGGGCTCGCCGCCATCGCGCTTGAAGACGCGGCCGAGGCGCGGGCCGAGGGCAATCGCGCCGGCGAGGGCAATCGCGCCGCCGATCGTGTGCACCACCGTCGAGCCGGCGAAATCGCGGAAGCCCTGCGCGGCCAGCCAGCCGTCGGGGCCCCACGACCAGTGGCCGATGATCGGGTAGATGAAGCCGGTGACGCCGACGCTATACAGCAGGTCGCCGATGAAACCGCAGCGGCCGACCATCGCACCCGAGGTGATCGTCGAGCAGGTGTCGGCGAACGCGAACTGGAATACCCAGAACGCCAGCAGCGGCACGCCTGTCGAGCCGTAGGTCGGGTCGAGGCCCTGCAGGAAGAAGCCGGTGGTGCCGATAAACGGCGTGCCTGGCTCGAACATAAACGCGAAGCCGAAGGCCCAAAACAGGATGCCGCAGATAAACGTGTCGGCGATGCCTTCGACGAGGATATTGACCGACTCGCGCGCGCGCGCGAAGCCGGCCTCGAGCATCACGAAGCCAACCTGCATGCCGAACACCAGGAAGGCCGCCACCAGCGTCCAGACAGTGTTGATCGCATTGATCTGCGCGGTTGGGTCGGCGGGGCCGCCGCTCTGTGCGTGCGCCGAAACGGGCAGGATCGTCCACATCAGGCCTAGAACAATGCCAAGACCAAGCAGCTTGCCGCCCATTAGCACAGCGACATTGTGGCGCATGACCGGGTTGCGGAGGTTGCGCATAAATCGGCGCCGCGCTTCTCGAAGGATCTCTGACATACCCGTTGTTCCTTTCTTCTCGATCGTGGAGCAACAGCGTGCTGGCCGCTCAGAGCTGACGCCGCCTCGGTCGTGGAGGTGGCGTGCAGCCTTCGCAGACGCAACGACACCGCACAAGCTGCTGCGCTTGGTGCGGTGTCGCAACATCGCTCTTCACATTTCTTTTACCCTGTGGCGCCAGAATAGCATACCGCGCAGGGAAAGGCATTGGCATAGAGCGCTAAATTTTCGTGTGCCGTGTTATAGTACTTATACCAAACACTCCCGAATCAATCTTGAATATTTATTGGCGCCTTGTTCACTTTCACTATAGGGGGCGCGAACAATACCAAGCGGCTGGCTTCCTTTCGTTTTCTGGGGTTCTGTGCTGCCCGGTTTCGCCAGGAGGGCAGAAAAAGCACGGCCGCTATGGCAGGGCCAGCGCGCGCAGCGCCGCCTCGAGCACGTCGATCGCGCGCAGGTACTCGGCCACCTCGACATGCTCGTGCGGCGTGTGGTCGAGGCTCGAGTCGCCAGGGCCGTAGGCGAGGATCGGGCAGCGCCACACCGGGCCGACGACGTTCATGTCGGAGGTGCCGGTTTTGAGCAGGAAGCCGGGCGTGCCGCCGGCCGCGCGCACGCCCTTGAGAAACGCGCGCACCAGCGGGTTGTTCTTGTCGCCCTGGTAGGCCTCGCAGCCGCCGCGGAACGCCAGCCGGCCGCCGTGGGCATGCTCGGCCAGCTCGGCGGCGAGCGCGCCGGGCTGCACCCCCGGCGGCAGGCGCAGGCCAACCGTCAGCTCGGCCCAGTCGGTCAGGCCATCGCTGCCGCTGACGATTGTACGAATCGACGGGATGAGCTGCTCGAACAGGCGCGCCTTGCCGGCGTTTTGCTCGGCGCAGTAGGCCGCCACCGCATTCCAGAAGGCCACGGCGCGCTCGGCTACGGCGATCTCGCGCCCGGCGGTGTGGGCCATGGGCTGCTCCCAGCGGCCTTCGGCCAGCAGCCGGCCCTTGTAGCCCAGCGTCAGCCGCTCCCAGCCGCTCGGCTCGCCAATGATGCAGGCGGTTGGCGCGTACTTGTCGACAATATAGTGCGCGCCCTTCGACGACGCGGCCTCTTCTTCGACGGCGCCGACGAGCACCAGCCGCGCGCCCAATTCGCCGGCGCGGGCCAGCCGCGCGGCGGCGGCCACGAAAGTGGCGAACGGGCCTTTGGCGTCGACGGCGCCGCGACCGTAGAGCCGGCCATCCTCGACGCGCACGGGGATATCGCCCGGCACGGTGTCGATATGGCCAAGCAGCACGATCGCCGGCCCGGCGCCCAGCTCGCCCACGGCATTGCCGGCGGCGTCGACGTAGCTTTCCAGGCCGAGCTGGCGCATCTGGGCTACGAAATACTCCGCCACCGCGCGCTCGTCGCCCGAGGTGCTGGGGATGCGCAGGGCGCCCTCGAGCAGCGCGATTGGATCTGGTTGGTTCATGGTTTTCTCCACAC
This sequence comes from Kouleothrix sp., assembly GCF_046328425.1. Classification (NCBI taxonomy): domain Bacteria; kingdom Bacillati; phylum Chloroflexota; class Chloroflexia; order Chloroflexales; family Roseiflexaceae; genus Kouleothrix; species Kouleothrix sp. The sequence continues at coordinate 233,400 of NZ_JAXLWP010000008.1, read as the reverse complement.
TGTGTGATACCAAATTCGCTTGATGACTTACACTTTGGTGGGGGTTTGGGGCGGCTTCGCCGCCCCCATTCTTTCTTGTGCGGCGCCCGGCGCCGGGCGCCGCACAAGAAAACACAAGTAATCAAACGGAGTTGGTATGAGAGAGGGCGAGCAGGCGCACGCCTAGGCGAGCACCTCGGCGAGCGCGGCCACCACCCGGTCGATCTGCTCATACTCGATCACCAGCGGCGGCAGCAGGCGCAGCACATTTGGGCCAGCCGGCAGGGCCAGCACGCCGCGCTCCATCAGCGCCGCGAGAAACGGCTGCACGCGCTCCTTCAGCTCGAGGCCGATCAGCAGGCCAAGGCCGCGCACCTCGCGCACGCGCGCCAGCTTCAGGCCGCGCAGCTGTTCGGCCAGGTACGCGCCCTTCTCGGCGGCCTGGCGCGGCAGGTCGCGCTCGGCCAGCTCGCGCAGCGCGGCGCGCGCGGCGGCGCATGCCAGCGGCCCGCCGCCGAAGGTGCTGCCGTGGCTGGCCTGGGGCAGCGCGCCGAAGCGCCCATGGATGGCGACCGCGCCCATGGGCATGCCGCCGGCGATCGACTTGGCCAGCGCCATAAGGTCGGGCGTGATGCCATAGATCTGGCTGGCCCACAGCGCGCCGACGCGCCCGAAGCCCGTCTGCACCTCGTCGACAACCAGCAGCGCGCCGCGCTCGCGGCACAGCCGGGCAACGCCTTCCACATAGGCCGGGCTGGCCGGGCGCACGCCGCCCTCGCCCTGCACCAGCTCAATCAGCACTGCGGCGGTCTGGTCGGTTACTGCCGCCTCAAGCGCGTCGAGCTTGTCGTAGGGCACGTGCGCGAAGCCGGCGATCAGCGGCAGAAACGGCTCGCGGTACTTTGGCTCCCAGGTGGCCGAGAGCGCGCCCATGGTGCGGCCGTGAAAGCCGCGCACGGTGGCGACCACGTTGGTGCGGCCGGTGAGCAGGCGCGCCAGCTTAAGCGCGCCCTCGATCGCCTCGGCGCCGGAGTTGCAGAGGAACACGCGCTCGAGCCCGGCGGGCAGCGCGGCCGTCAGCTCGGCCATGTAGGCGGCGCGCTGGTCGTTATGGAAGATCTCGGGGCAGCTGATCAGCGTGGCGGCCTGCTCGCGGATGGCCGCCACCACGGCGGGGTTGGCGTGGCCCAGGTTGGCCGCGCCCTGGCCGCCGACGCAGTCGATATACTCGCGGCCGTCGGCGTCCCACAGGCGCGCGCCTTCGCCGCGCACAATCGCGACCGGCCGCTTGGGGTAGACGCCGCTGGTGTGGGCGGCCTCGGCCGCGATAATTGCCGCATTACCGTCGGGAGTGGTCATTGATCGCTCCTTGTTAGGAGTTACGCACGTGTGCGCTTCGGCTTCCTCAAGCGAGGAGATTGAGCCTGCTTCTGTATGCGGTTTTCCTCCGCGCGGAAAAACCGCATACAATACAGGATGTTTTGCCGCTCTACCGAAGGCTGAGCACGCCAACAGCGTAAGCCCTACTTGTATTGAAACTACACAACCCAGGTGCTGCTAATCGTCGTGCGGCCTGCTTGCGAGCGTGGGCTCGAGCGCGGCTGGGCGCAGCTGCGGCGGCAGGTGGGCCACGCTAGGCGCGCCGAACAGCAGGCAGCCGCGCGAATTGCGGTATACTTCGACAATCGATGCGTTGGGAATCCGAAAGCCCGATAAGAACCCGCGGTAGGCGCGCATCTGTGCGGCGTCGACGGTTGCCGGGGCTGCCATGTGCAGCCACAGCAGCGTGCGGGTAAACAGGCCGTGGCCGACGAACACGGCGAACTCGGCGTCGAGGTGGCGCAGGCGCTCGAGAAAGCTGTGCGCGCGCTCGACCAGCTGGGCGAACGACTCGGCGCCATCGCCGTCGACGTAGTGTGGGTCGCAGCGCTCCCAGTAGCTCGCCATCAGCGGGCGGCGCTGCTCGGGGGTGGTGTTGAGGCGGCGCGCGTGCGCCAACGTCACGCACTCGTGGATCGGCCACTCGGCGTAGATCGCCTGCGGGAAGCGCGCGCGCAGCGGCTGGGCAGTTTCGAGGGCGCGGCGATACGCCGACGCGATGATCAGATCGGGCGCGCGGCCGAATGCCGCCGGCAGCGCCTGGGCCTGGGCGCGGCCGCGCGCGGTCAGCGCGATCTGATCGGTCGGGCCGGTGCTGAGGCCCGCATTCGACTCGCTCTCGCCGTGGCGGATAAGCCAGAACTCGCTCATACGATTCCTTTGTGCGGAGGGGGCTACTCGAAGCTATGAAACACGAAGAGCTTACTATTGTCGCGGCGCTGATCGGCGGCAGCCGCCAGGCCGCGCTTGGCACGCTGCACGGCGGCGCGCCGTTTGTCTCGATGGTTGGGTACGCGGCCGAGCCGGATTTCGGCGGCGTGCTGCTGCACCTGAGCCGGCTCTCGGCGCACACGCGCCACCTGCTCGACGCGCCGGCGGCGGCGCTGCTGATCGCCGAGCGCGACGACGGCCGCGACGACGTGCAGACGCTGGCGCGGATCACGCTGGTAGGCGACGCGCAGCCGCTCGACCCGGCCGGGGCGAGCTACGCCGCCGCGCGCGAGCGCTACCTGGCGCGGCTGCCAGCGGCCGAGATGCTGTTCAGCTTCCCCGACTTCGTGCTGTTTCGCCTGGCCGTGCGCGAGGCGCGCTACGTCGGCGGCTTCGCGCGGGCCTATACGCTCACCCCCGCTCAGCTGCGCCAGGCCGCCGAGCAGAGCTAGCCGAGCGGCAGAGCAGAGTATGATGAAACTATTTTCGGCGCTTCGGCACCGCACGTTCGCCCTGCTCTGGAGCGGCCAGGCGATCTCGCACCTTGGCGACAGCCTGTACCGCGTGGCGCTGGCCTGGTGGGTGCTCGAAAAGACCGGCTCGGCCACGGCGATGGGCACGGTGCTGGTGTTTTCGATGACGCCCATGCTGATCTTCCTGCTGCTCGGCGGCGTGGCGGTCGATCGCCTGCCGCGCGTGCGCCTGATGCTCGGCTCGGATGTGCTGCGCGGCGTTGTCACCACGCTCGTGGCCGCGCTGGCCTTCGCGAACCTGCTGCAGATCTGGCACGTGTACCTGGCCAGCGTAGTGTTCGGCTTTGTCGACGCGTTTTTCCAGCCGGCGTATGTGGCCACCGTGCCCGAGATTACGCCGCGCGAGGCGCTCAACAGCGCCAACGCGCTGACCAACCTGAGCCGCCAGCTCACCGGCACGGTTGGCCCGGCGATCGGCGCGGCGATTGTGGCGCTGGGCGGCACCTCCACCGCCTTCGCGCTCGACGCGGCCTCGTTCTTCATCTCGGCGGCCTGCCTGCTGCCGATCCCGCCGCTGCAGCCGGCGCGGGCCGATCGGCCTTCGCGCAACATCCTCTACGACCTGCGCGAGGGGCTTGCGGCGGTGGCCGCGAACCCATGGCTATGGGTGACGATCACGCTGGCTGCGCTTGGCAACGTGACGTCGGGCGGGCCGCTGGCGGTTGCGCTGCCGTTTCTGATCAAGAACACGCTCAGCGGCGATGTCGGCCTGCTGGGCCTTTCCGGCTCGCTGATCTCGCTGGGCGAGGTGCTCAGCTCGATCTGGCTCGGGCGGATCGCGCGGCTGCGCCGGCGCGGGCTGATCGCCTATGGCGGCCTGCTGGCCAGCGGCCTGGCCGTGCTGCTGTATGTGCTGCCCGGCGGCGTTGCGGGCATCGCTGCTGGCGCGCTGCTGTTCGGCACCAGCATCGCCGCGTTCGGCCTGGTATGGACGAGCACGCTGCAAGAGATGGTGCCGGGCGAGCTGCTGGGCCGGGTGTCGAGCATCGACTACCTCGGGTCGTTTGTGCTGCTGCCGGTCGGGTATGCGCTGGCGGGCTTCACCACCGACCGTCTGGGCGCGCCGCCGGTGTTTGTGATCGGCGCGATTGGCACGCTCGCGCTGGCGCTGCTTGGGCTGGCGCACCCCGCGATTCGCCACCTCGACTGACTCAGCCGCTCGTGGCCCTTTGGCGCGGGCTCGGCCTACTCGATCACGGTGCCGGCGCCGGCCAGCGCTTTGCTGATCGGCTGCGGCACGCGCGCGTCGCCAAGGATCACGCGCCCGACGCCGCCAGCCAGCGCCTCGATCGCGCCGAGCACCTTTTTCTTCATACGGCCCTGCGCCAGGCCGGCGTACTCCTCGACGGCGCCGCGCGGGATGCGCGCCACCAGGCTGCTTTCGTCGGGGAAGCTGCGCAGCAGGCCAGGGACATTCGAGAGCAGCAGCAGCGTGCTGGCGCCCAGCCCCTCGGCCAGCGCGGCGGCGGCGCGGTCGCCATCGACATTCACGGCCTCGCCCTGGGCGCTGGCGGCGATTGGCGCGATCACCGGGAGGTAGCCGGCGTCGAGCAGCAGATTCAGCAGGCTGGCGTTCACCTGCTCGATCGTGCCGGTCCAGTCGTCGCGCAGGATCTTCTGCTTGCCGTCCTCGACCACCCGGATCGTGGCTTTGCGCTGGCCTGCGAGCACGCGCCCGTCGATGCCGGCCAGGCCGACGGCGCCGACGCCAAGGCGCTGCAGGCGCTCGACCAGCAGCTTGTTGACTTTGCCGGCCACGGCCATGACGAAGATCTCGAGTGTGGCGCGGTCGGTGTAGCGGCTGGTGTAGCCGGATGGCGATGTGACGAAGCGCGGCGGGTGGCCGAGCTGCTCGGCGAGCTTGTTTGTCTCGTCCGACCCGCCGTGCACCAGCACCAGGCGCTGGCCGGCGCGCCACAGCTCGGCCGCGTCGGCGCACAGCGCGTCGTAGTCCATCCCGGCGCCGCCGCCGACTTTCACAACTATCATTGGCGAGCTCCTTCAAAGTCTAAGTTCACAAAGCGCCCGGCGCGTCGTTCACGGCCCGGGCGCCGGCCCGGCGCGGCCGGCGCCCGGGCACGCTGGTAAGGTACAGCGCCAGAAAGATCAGCGCCGCGCCGACCGCGCGTGCGAGCGTGAGCGGCTCGTGCAGCAGCAGCAGCCCCAGCAGCGCGCCGACCAGCGGCTGCACAAACAGCGTCACCGCGCCGCGATCGGCGCCGACCACCGGCGCGGCGGCGAACCAGAGCAGGTAGCACAGCAGCGACGTGACCAGCCCGAGGTACACGACGCTGGCGGTCGCCGGCCAGTGCACCACCGGGAAGCCGCGCAGCGCGTACCAGGCCAGCACCGGCGCCCACACCAGCATGCTGCCGGCGTGCGCGTAGGCCATGATCGCGATTGGCGCGTACTTGCGGGCCATCCCGGCGCCGAGCACGCTGTACAGCGCGGCGGCCAGCAGCCCGCACAAGATCAGCGCGTCGCCAATGGCGCGCGCGCCGCTGCCCGCCTCGGCCGCGCCGCCGCCGAACACCAGCGCCGCGACGCCGGCAGCGCCCGCGCCAATGCCGGCGAGCTTGCGGCGACTCAGGCGCTCGCCCAGCAGCGCCACCGCCAGCAGCGTGGTGAAGATCACCTCGCCAATGATCATGAGCGATGCGTCGGTGGCGCTCGTGCGGCTGATGCCCTGGTAGGCCAGCAGGTAATCGACCGCCAGCCCGCCCGCGCCCAGCCCTGCCAGGCGCAGCGCGTCGCGGCGCGGCACCGCGGCTACGCGCCGGGCCACGCCGCCCCAGCCGTGCGCGCGCCAGGCCGGCAGCGCCGCCAGCCAGATCAGCGCGCTGGCGAGCGTCACGCGTAGCGCGCCCAGCAGCGGCGGGGGCAGGTCGCGCAGCGCCAGCTTGGCGGCCACGTACGACGAGCCCCAGAACACGTTCGCAAGAACAAGCAGCCCAAACGCCAGCTTTCGGTTCACACACGCACCGCTACGAATACAGCAGAATGCCCGCGAGCGCGGCCAGCGCCATCACGCCGATCACCGGCACGCGCCGCGTCGCGCCCAGCCCCAGCGCGCACAGGGCGATCAGCAGGGCGCGCGGCTCGAAGCCAACGCCGCGCATGATCCCAAACAGCACCACCAGAAAGATCCCCGTCACCGCCAGGCTGAGCCCGCGCACAAAGCCCTGCATGGCCGGGTGGCCGCCAAAGCGCCGGTAGAACCCGGCTACCGCCAGCACCGCCAGCGGCGGCAGCGTGATCGCCACCAGCGACAGGAGCGCGCCGCGCAGGCCGCCCACCAGGTAGCCCAGGCTGATCACCCACAGCCCGGTTGGGCCGGGCGATACCTGGCCGATCGCCAGCGCCTCGGCGAACTGGCGGTCGGTGGCCCAGCCGCGCGCCAGCAGGTCCTGGTGCAGAATGGGCAAATTGCCGCTGCCAGTGGTCGAGAACAGCGATGCCTTCAGCAGCAGCCAGAACAGCGTCAGCAGGTCGATCATCGCGGCCACCTGGCGCGCCACCAGCTGAACAGCGCGAACAGGCCGCCGCAGCCCCACAGCGCGGCCAGCACCGAGATGTGCGCCAGGCTCACCGCCAGCGCGCTGCCAGCGAACAGCGCCACGGCCGCCAGCAGGCTGGCGCGGCCTTCTTTGCGGCTGGCGGCCAGCAGCGGGCGCAGCAGCGAGTAGCCCAGCAGCAGCCCCAGGCCGACCGTTGCAGGCACCACGCCGTGCAGCGCCGCCTGCACCAGCGGCTGGCTTTTAATGGTGGCGTAGGCCGCCGTCAGGCCAATCGTGATCGCGACGCTGGGCAGCAGCATGCCGAGCAGCGCCAGCGCCACGCCGGCGGCGCCGAGCGCGCGCCAGCCGATCAGGATGGCCATGCCAAACAGGTTGATGCCCGGCGCGATCTGGCAGATGCCCCAGTCGCGCGTGAAGTCGCTGTCGCTCAGCCAGCCGTGGCGCTCGACGGCCGTGCGCCGGATGAGGTAGAGCGTGGCCGCGCCGCCGCCGAACGATTGGAGGCCGATGCCGAGCCAGGCGCGCAGAAATTCGGTTTTCGAGATCATCGATAGCTGCCGTTTCCAGGGTTTGCGCGGCGGCCTACACCGGGCTGCCGCAGGCTATACCGCCGCCGATTGGGCGTGCTCCTCCCAGGCGGAATGCTCGGCGGACGGCGCGTAGAACAGGCCCACCAGCTCCATTGCATCCTGGTGCGAGATGCCGTTCAGCTTGATGCTGTAGCAGCGGATGAGCTGGGCGATCAGCTCGTCGGCCGCCGATTCGTCGACTGGCCGCTCGCGCTCGGCCTCGTCGATGTCGTCCAGGCCGGCCAGGCGCGCGCGGATCTCGGCATCAGGGCGCAGCGCCCGTCCCGCGCGCTCGCGCCAGTAGCGCACGTTGCTCTTGCCGCAGCCGAAGCACGCCAGCACCGGCGTGCGCAGCGGCATGTCGTAGGGCGGCAGGGCACCGGCATACGCGCTGTTGCCGATATCGATGGCCTCTTGGCCTTCGCTGCCCTCGGCCTGCGCCAGCAGATAGGCGCGCATGGTCGTGTCGGCGTGCACGCCCGAGCCGTCGAACTCGGTGTTGGCCGAGAACGGGCTGCGGTCGAACACAAACCCGGTGCGCGCCATGATATGGTAGAAGAATGTGTCGGCGTCGCGGTAGCGGTTGACGAACAGCTCGCCCGATGGCAGCGAGCCGAGCTGCTCGCGCATGGCCTGGCGGATCTGCGGCATCTTGCGCGGGTACAGCAGGATCAGCCGGCGATAGATCGCCTCGAGCAGCGACGAGAGGCCGATCGTGCCATTGCGCTCGCCGATGCCGAGGATCGAGAAGTCGGGCAGCATGGTGATGCCCAGGCGCATGCACAGCAGCAGCGTGTCGACGTACGTCCGGTCGGCGTTGCCGATGTCGTTGTGGATGTGGCACTCGAGGAAGCTGAAGTCCATGCCGACACGCCGCAGCACGGCGATGCGGTCGCCCAGGTCGCGCAGCGTCGAGAGGCCGACGGTATCGGGGATGCCGATGCCGTCGGCCGCGAGCCCGGCCGCCGCAAGCGCCTCGGCCAGGTGCTGGTAGAAGGCCGCGTAGTCGTCGAGCGTGGTGCGGAAGGCATCTTCCGTGCTGATGCGCACGCAGCCAAAGCCCAGCTCGCGCGCGAGCGCGATGCTCTCGAACGCTTTCGCGGCGATCTGCTCGATCGACTTGCCGGCGGTGGCCTGCTTGATCTTGCTGGTGCCGATGTACAGATGTACGCGCCGGAAGCCGGCCGCGTGGGCGGCGCGGATGTCGGCCTCGACGCAGCGGGCGTGCGCGGCGAACTCGATCGCCAGCCCGGCGGCGCACGCCTGCTCGATCAGCCGCTGGTTGAGCGCTTGGCCGTAGCGGTTGGCCGGGTAGGCCGGCAGCTCGGCCACGCCCACGCCCAGCGCGTCCATGTGCTCGATGCACTGCCAGGCCTCGTCGGCGCTCAGGTGGAAGCCCTGCAGCGTGCCGTCGATCCGCTCGCCGACAGCCTGCAGCGACTCGCGAAGGCTGAATACGCCGAAGCCCTGCGCCTTCAGGTAGCCGAACAGCCCGAACAGCTCGGTGGCCTCGTGGTAGCGCTCCTGCGCCGGGTTCTCGCCCGCTAGAAAGGGCGGCGGCTCGTGGCGCGGCCGGCCAATCGCGGCCGGCGACTGATCGCCGCTCTCCGCAGGCTGCTGCTCGCCGTTCGCCGTTCGCCGATAGTTGGTCGCCGGCCGACGGTCGTCGGTGGTCATAGAATATCCTTCTCCATCATCACAAACGTCGTTACGGCGTAGCCGGGGTGGCGGCGCTCTTCGTACACGCGGTAGCCCAGGCGCTCGTACATGGCGCGCAGGTGCGGCAGCGCCACGCGCACGCCCAGCCGCACCAGCGGCAGCCCTAGCTCGGCAGCGCGCCGCTCGACATACGCGATCAGCGCTGCGCCGACGCCTTGGCCGCGCCGCTCGGGCAGCACCGCCAGCCGCCCGAGGTACACGTAGCCTTCGCGCGGGCTGTAGTATACCGTGCCGGCCGGCGCGCCGCCGACCAGCGCCAGCACCGCCCGGCCCTCGGCTAGCTTTGCCAGAACTTTCTCGGCCGTCTCGTCGCGCACGCTCGACGGCGGGTCGAGCCGGTCGCTGTATTCGGCAAATGCGGCCTGGGTGATCGCCACGATTGCCGGGATGTCGGCCTCGCTGGCCTCTTGGATGATTATATGGTTCATAGTGTTGCACTGTGCGTAGTGCATAGTGCGTAGGTTCGCCATCATACGATGCGTCTACGCACTACGCGCCACGCCTTAGAGCCTGTTTGAAAGGGCGTGAGCGAGGGCTTTGCCCCTCGCACTTCCTTCTGGCGGGTGGCGACCACGAATGTGGCCGCCACCCGCCAGAAAAAGTGGAAATTTGGAGGACGAAGTCCTCCAAACCACCCTTTTCAAACAGCTTCTTAGATCGGGTGCAGGCCAGTGAAGCCCAGGCCGGCGCGCTCGTCGAGGCCGCACAGCAGGTTCATGCACTGCACCGCGCTGCCGGCGGCGCCTTTCATTAGGTTGTCGATCGCGCAGATGCTGACGACCCGCCCGCTAGCCTCGTCGAGCGCGAAGCCGACGTCGGCGTAGTTGCTGCCGGCCAGGATCTTTGGCTCGGGCAGCCGGTAGCTGCCCTGGCGCTCGCGCACGATCCGCACAAACGGCTCGGTGCTGTAGGCCGCGCGGTAGGCGCGCCATAGCTCCTTCTCGGTCAGCGGCTCGCGCGGGAACACGTGCGCGGTGGCCAGCGCGCCGCGCACCAGCTCGACGCTGGTGATCGACAGGTGCACGCGCGCCAGGCCCGTGGCCTGCTCGATCTCGGCGGTGTGGCGGTGGCCGGTGGGCGCGAACGAACGCACCACGCCGCTGCGCTCGGGGTGGTGCGACGAGTCGCTGCTGCTGGCGCCGCCCTCCGACGAGCCGACCTTCACCTCGATCACGACGTCGCGCGCCGCGTCGAGCAGGCCGGCGCGCGCCAGCGGCAGCAGCGCCAGGTTGCTGGCGGTGGCGTTGCAGCCGACGCCGCTGACGTAGCTGGCGGCGCGGATGGCCTCGCGGTTCAGCTCGGGCAGGCCGTAGGCGAAGCGCTCGATCCAGTGTGGCGCCGGGTGCGGCTCGCCGTACCAGCGCGTGTAGGCCGCCGGGTCGCGTAGCCGGAAGTCGGCCGAGCAGTCGACGATCCTGGGCGCCAGCGTGGCGAACCGGTCGATCTGGCGGGCGGCCTGGCCGTGCGGCAGCGCCAGAAACAGCACGTCGCACGGCTCGACCTTGTTCATCGGTACGTACTGCAGCGCGGTGTGGCCGCGCAGGTTCGGGTGCGTGCTGGTGAATGGCTTGCCGGCCAGCCGCTCGGAGGTGACCTGGGCCAGCTCGGCGCCGGGGTGGAACAGCAGCAGCCGGGCCAGCTCGCCGCCGACATAGCCACTCGCGCCGATGATGGATGCTCGGATCGTCATAATGCCTCAGATTTCTTTATCTGTGTCTCCGTGGTTCACATAGCCTCGGGCCAGGTGCCACAGCAGCGCGGTGAGCGCCAGGCCGTCGCGGATCTCATTCGCGTCGATCATGGCCCAGATCTCCTCGGGCGTGAACCAGGCCACGCGCATGATCTCGTTGGTGTCGGTCAGCTCGCCCACGCGCCGCAGCCCGCGCCCGATGAAGACGTGGAACGTCAGGTTCGAGCTGCCGTTGGCCGGGTGGTAGTGGCCGAGGTAGTCGAGCCGCCTGGCGGTGTAGCCGGTTTCTTCGCGCAGCTCGCGCCTCGCCGCGTCCTCCAGCGCCTCGCCCTCGTCGACGCGGCCGGCCGGCGCCTCCCAGCCGGTCGTGTCGGTGATGAAGCGGTAGTGCTCGATCAGCAGCACGCGGCCGTCGTCGCCGGCAGGCACCACGCACACCGCCGGGCGCGGGTAGTCGAGCACGTGGTGCCCGTCGATCACGCTGCCGTCGGGCAGGCGCACGTCGTCGCGATGCAGCCGCACCCACGGGCTATCGTAGATCGTCCTGCGGCGCAGCACCTGCCACGGGCGCGGTTTGTCGCTCATACGGCTCCTGATCTATCACCACAGAGGACGCGGAGGCTGAGTGCAAGTGAGTGTTCGCGTCGCTCCATGCTGAATCGCTGTGGTTTAGCTCCCGCGGCCAACCGACACCAGGTAGTCGATCACCCGCGCCGGGATGTTGACGCCGGTGGTGTCGATGCTATTGCGGAACTCCATGGTGTAGTTCACTTCATTCACCGTCAGGCGTCCGTCCTGGGCCTCGAGCACGTCGATCGCCACCACGCCGCCGCCAACGGCCTGGGCCGCGCCGATGCAGATATCGGCCAGCGCAGGCGTCACCGGGCAGTTGCTGGCCTGGCCGCCGCGCGCGGTGTTGGTGATCCAGTGGGCGCTGGTGCGGTAGATCGCGCAGATGCACTCGTCGCCGACCACGAACGCGCGGATGTCGCGCCCGCCGGCCTTGGGCACGTACTCCTGGATGTAGAAGATCGAGTGGTGGTATGAGCCGAGGATCTCTTTATGCTCGAGCAGCGCCTCGGCGGCCTCGCGGTCGTTCACCTTGGCGATCAGGCGGCCCCACGAGCCGATCGCCGGCTTCAGCACCGCCGGGTAGCCCAGCTCTTCGATCGCGCGCAGCGCCGAGGCGGGCGTGAAGGCCATGAGCGTGCGCGGCGTCGGCACGCCGTGCTTGATCAGCGCCTGGGTGGTCTTGAATTTGTCGCCGCACACGTCGGCCACGGCGGCGGTGTTGACGGTGGGCACGCCCGCGTCGTTGAGCGCCTTGAGCGCGTACAGCGCGCGCGAGTGATGGATGCTGCGCTCCAGCACAATGTCGTAGGGGTACTTGCCTTCGTTCAGGTGAAAGATCACCTCGTCGTCGTCGATCCGCACGTAGTCGAGCCCGCGGCGGTCCATCTCCTGGAACAGCAGCTTTTCCTCGACGCGCACGCGCGAGCACAGGACACCGATGCGCATGTTTCTCTCCATAGTGTAAGGGCGGAGCATTCCTCGGCAGCGCCGGCGAATGCTTCGCCCTGACGGCAACGTGGGTTACTCGCCCCAGTCTTCGCCGACCTCGGGGGCCAGCGCCAGGGTCGGCGGGTTGATGCTTACCACCTCTAGCTCGGTGGCGCAGTCGGGGCAGGTGACGATCTCGCCTTCAACCACGTCGTCGCTCAGGCTGACGGTGGCTTCGCACTCGGGGCAGCTTGCGCTCATGATCTGTTGCTCCTTTTGCTAGTGATCCGTTTCAAGTCGTCGTGGGAGTGTTCGCTCCCTTGCAGGATGTGGGTTGGCCTTTCCCTCTGCCTCTTTTGCCAAAGCGAGAGAGGGAGATGTGTTGATGTCATGGTGCGGTCGCGAAACGACTGCACCATGGCATCAGATCTATCCTCCCGCCTCTGCCATGGGCGCGGGGGCGGGGTCTTCCACGCCAGGATCGGCCAGCGCCGCGATCACCGCGCGCGTGATGTCGGCGGTGTTGGCGGCGCCGCCCATGTCGGGGGTGTGCGGCCCGGCCTCGCGTACGTGCGCCACGGCCGCCGCGATGCGCCCGGCCCAGCTGCGGCAGGCCGCAGCCTGCGCGCCGCCGCGCCCCGCCAGCCACTCGAGCAGCAGCCCGGCGCAGCCGATCGCGGCCAGCGGGTTGGCCACGCCCCGCCCGGCGATGTCGGGGGCCGAGCCGTGCACCGGCTCGAACAGCGCGCGCGTTTCGCCCAGGTTGGCCGACACCGCCAGGCCCAGCCCGCCGCCCCAGTGGCTCGCGACGTCCGATAGAATATCACCAAACAGGTTGGTCGTGACGATCACATCGAAGCGCTCGGGCCGCTGCACCAGCTGCAGCGCGCAGTTGTCTACCAGCATCTCCTCGTGGGCCACGTCGGGGTACTCTTCGGCTACGCCTAGCGCCACGCCGCGGAACAGCCCGCAGGTTTCGCGCAGCACGTTGGCTTTGTGTACGATCGTCACCTTCGGCGAGGAAGGACGAATGACCAAAGACGAAAGAGCGGCGCTATGAGCGTCCTTTGCTCCTTGGCCACTGGTCGTTGTTCTCGCCCGCGCCAGCTCAAACGCCGCCCGTACAATCCGCTCGCTGGCCCGCCGGGTGATCACCCGCTCGGCGATGGCGGTGTCGCCGCCGTCCTCCAGCCGCTCGCGGCCCGCGTACATGCCCTCGGTGTTCTCGCGCACGACTACGAGGTCGACACAGGGCGATTGACCAGGCGCCAAAGCAGTGCCAACCGCATCAGCCGCGCGCGTCGTTGGCGGTTGGCCGTTGGCGGTTGGCCGGATGTTCGCATATAGGTCGAGCGCCCTGCGCAGCGCGACGATCGGGCTGCGGTAGCCTGGCACCGGGAAGCTCGGCGAGCCAACCGCGCCGAACAGCACGGCGTCGGCTTGGCGCGCTGCCGCCAGCGTGGCCTCGGGCAGCGCCGCGCCGGTGCGCTGGAAGCACGCCCAGCCGGCGTCGGCCTTGGCGATCTCGAGCGGCAGGCCCGTGGCGCGCAGCACCTCGAGCGCGGCTGGCACCACTTCCTGCCCGATCCCGTCGCCGGGGATGGCCAGCACGCGCAGCGCCGGCGCCCCTGAAGAATCTGTGGTCATTGCGACTCCTCGATCAGCTTGCACAGGTCGCTCACCAGCCCGCCGAGCACCTCGGCCAGCGCCGGGTCGTCGGCGGCGAGCCGCGCGGCCTGTTCCCAGCGCGCGCTGCAGCTCGCTGGCTGCAGCGCGCAGTGTGCTGCGTGCGCCAGCAGGCGCTTCTCGCCGGGGTGGTAGCGGCGGTTGAGCGCGAACAGCGCGTTGAAGAAGACCATCTGTACGGTGTAGCGCCGGTGCTGCACGAATAGCAGGTCGCCGCGGCTCTGGGCCAGGCGCAGCTGGCGCAGGTAGGTTTGCAGCAGCGCCGGGTGGCTGGCTAGCAGCCGGTGGCGCGTGGCCTCGGGGTAGCTGGCCAGGCGCGCGCGCAGCTGGCCCAGCGCGCCGCTTGGGTCGTGCAGCAGGCGGCCATTCGCCACGTAGTACAGCCGCGCGGTGGCGAACCCTTCGTCGCCGATTCCTTCGCCATACGCGCGCTCGGCCTCGCCTAGCAGGTCGTCGAGCGGCACGTAGACCAGCTCGACCAGCCGTCCCTGCACGCGCAGGTGGTCTTCGCGGCCCCAGGTGAGGATCTCGACCGCGACGCTGCCGGCGTCGGCGATGCGCGCCAGCCGATCGGCGCGCTTGGTCAAGTCGGCCAGCGGCTCACGCCAGTAGACGTGCAGATCCAGGTCGGAGCGCTCGTCGGCCAGGCCGGCTGCGGCCGAGCCGCCCAGCGAGACCGCGACAATGCCAGGCAGCTCGGCCACTGCGGCGCTCACCGCCTGCGCCAGCCGCTCGTCGGCCGGGCTGATTGTCGGCGAAGTATCAGTCATGGTTACTCCTTTGCGCGGCCGGTGGCGATCCAGCGCGCGCGGTCGGCGCGGCCGTTGCGGCGCGCGACCTCGGCGGCCGCGTCCCAGTCGTAGGGCACGGCGATGAGCTCAGGCTGCCAGCCGGCAGCCCTGCGCGTCAGAATGGCGTAGCGCGCGTGCGGGCTGCCGGCCTCCATTACATGCGGGAAGGGGGTGTCGTCGTCGTAGGCCGGGATGCCGACGCTGCCCGGATTGACCACCAGGCGCCCGCCTGGCAGCCCGACGATGCGTGGCACGTGGCTATGCGCGCACAGCACCACCGGCTGCGCGACGCCGGCCAGCCGCTCGGCGATCACGTCGCTCGACTCCAGCGCAACGCCGTGCGCCGTAACCCGCTCGAGCAAGTAGGTTTCGTCGGAGTCGGGCGTGCCGTGGCAGCAGAACACCTCGCCCAGCGTGAGTGTCGGCGGGCGGCTCGCCAGCCAGGCGATCTGCTCCGCGCTGAGCGCGCCTGTCACAAAGGCGTGGTCGGGCGCGGCGCGCACTTCTTCCGAGGGCGCGAACACGTCGCGATCCTGGTTGCCGGCCAGCGTTGCAATCGCAGGCTGCATCAGCCGTGCCATGGTGCCGGCCGGGTCGAGCGAGCCGTATACGCAGTCGCCCAGGTTGACGATCGTGCCGATGCCGCGCTGCGCAATGTCGGCCAGCACAGCGTCGAGCGCCCAGGTGTTGCCGTGAACGTCCGCGATAGCGGCAAGCTGTGTGATCATGCCAGAACCTTTCCCGCCCGAGATGCGGGCCGCGCCTTGCGCTGCGCGCGGCGCGCTGCTCAAGATGTGGCGAATACCTCGTCTGCCGCTCTCGCTCACGCGCCCTGGCCGGGGAAGCGGCCGTGCTGCTTGTAGAACGGCACAATCCCGCCGGCCGACCACACCTCCTGCAAGAACGCGGGCGGCGGCGGCAGCTGGATCGTCTGCCCGTCGGCCACCAGCCGGCCGCTGGCGAGGTCGAACTCGACCTGCTGGCCGTCGCTTAGCGTGCCGGTCAGGTCGGCCTCGAAGCACGGGATGCCCAGGTTCAGCGCGTTGCGGTAGAAGATCCGCGCGAACAGCGGCGCGATGATCGCGCCGACGCCGACCATACGCAGCGCCAGCGGGGCGTACTCGCGCGACGAGCCGCAGCCGAAGTTCGGCCCGGCCACCAGCAGGTCGCCTGGCTGCACCGTCGAGGCGAACTCGGGCCGCGCTTCGACGAATGGGTACTTGCGCAGCTCGGCCTCGTCTTTGAGCATGTAGGGCGCGTAGCGCCCCGGCACGATCTGGTCGGTGTTCACGTTCGCGCCGAAGATCCATATACGTGGCATGGTGTCGTTTCCTTTCGTTGAGTGTGTGGCCGTCGGCCGTCGTCTGTGCCTTTCCGCCGCTCGGAGCTGGGCGGGTGCTTCCTCTTTATGCCAGCTGTCGTCTCGGCCTTTCCCCTGGCGCGAGCGGGCGAGCGCTTCGCCCTTACGCCGGCTGGCCGAGCCGGGCGCTCAGGGCAGCGCCGCCAGCGCCTGCTCCAGGTCGGCGAGCAGGTCGTCGGGATGCTCCAGCCCGATCGAGAGTCGCAGCAGGCTGGGCGGCGTGCGGCTCTCGGGGCCTTCCACCGAGGCGCGGTGCTCGATCAGGCTCTCGACGCCGCCAAGGCTGGTGGCGCGGGTGAACAGCCGCACGCGCGCAGCCAGCGCCATCGCCGCCGGCTCGCCGCCGCGCACCTCGACCGAGAGCATGCCGCCGAAGCCGCGCATCTGGCGCGCCGCTACGGCGTGGCCTGGGTGCGACGCCAGGCCGGGGTAGTGTACCCGCTCGATCGCCGGGTGCGCGCTGAGGAAAGCCGCTACCCGCCCGGCGTTCTCCACATGCCCGCGCATACGGTAGGCCAGCGAGCGCACGCCGCGCAGCACCAGCCAGCAGTCAAACGGCGCAGGCACCGCGCCGCCGTTGCCCTGGATGAAGCGGATGCGCTCGAACAGCCCGTCGCGCTCGCGCGCCACCACCGCGCCGCCCAGCACGTCGCTGTGGCCGCCCAGGTACTTGGTGGTGGCGTGCAGCGCAAGGTCGGCGCCCAGCGCCAGCGGCTGCTGAAGCGCTGGCGTGGCCCAGGTGTTGTCGACGGCGCAGCGCGCCCCGGCCGCGTGCGCGGCCTCGGCCAGCGCGGCAATGTCGCTCACCTTCAGCAGCGGGTTCGAGGGCGTTTCGACCCACAGCAGCCGCGTGTTCGGCCGCAGCGCCGCGCGCACCGCCCCCAGGTCGGTCATGTCGACAATACTATACTCCAGGCCCCACGGCGCCATGACCTCGCGCACCAGCCGCGAGACGCCATGGTAGGCGTCGTCGGGGATCAGCACGTGGTCGCCGGGCGCCAGCGCCTGGAAGATGCTCATGGCTGCGGCCAGCCCCGAGCCAAATGCCGCGCAGTCGGCGCCACCTTCGAGCGCGGCAAGGCATTGCTCGAGCGCGGTGCGGTTCGGGTTGCCCGAGCGCGTGTAGATGTAGCCGCTGGGGAAGCTGCCGTCGGCGGCGCGCTCGAATGTGGTCGAGAGGACGATCGGCGGCACTACCGCGCCGCTGACCGGGTCGGCCGGCTGCCCGGCGTGGATGGCGAGGGTTTCGAGTTGCATATATTCCTCGATGAGATACAGGCTGGAAAGCTGCAGCGGGGCAGGCCGGCCTTAACCAGCGGCCCTGCAACCCTGCAACCCCCAAAGTCGCTAGCCAACAAACAGGCTGGCCAGCGCGCCCACGCCGAACAGCAGTATGACGATGCCCGAAATGCGGTTGACCCACACCAGCAGCTGGGGCGTGACGCGCGCGCGCAGCAGCGCGACACCGCCGCTTAGCAGCAGCCACCACATCCCCGAGCCGCAGAACACGCCCAGCACCAGCAGCGCCGCCTGCCCGTAGTCGCCGGCCGCGCTCGCGAGGCCCAGTCCGGCAAACACTGCCACGAACGACAGGATGGTGGTGGGGTTTGTCAGCGTCAGAAACAGCGTCGAGGTGTACGCGCCGAGCAGTCCGGCGCCGCTGGCGTTCGCAGCCTGCTCGGCGGGGCGCGCCAGCAGCGTCCGTACGCCCAGGTAGCACAGAAACAGCCCGCCGATCAGCTTCAGCCAGAACTGCTGGCTGATCAACAGGCTCGAGATAAACGTCAGCCCGAAGCCCGCCACGCAGCCGTAGAACGCGTCGGCGGTGGCGGCGCCCAGCCCCGATACCAGCCCGGCCGCGGGGGGGGGGGGGGGGGGGCGCGGGGCCCCGCCCCCCGCCAGTATTACCCGCGAGCCCGCCAGCGCAAATGCGTGAGCGGTGGCGGCGCCGATCCCGGCCGATGCGCCGGTGATCAGTACGATTTTGCCATTCGGATGCATACGTTCCTCTCAGCTTCGCCAGCGCCGGTGTGCCCGCATCGCTAGCGTGTAGTAGCCAATCAGCTGATCCATGGTGCGCTGCCAGCTCAGGCCGCGCGCGTGTGCCAGCGCGCCCTCGCTCAGCCGCGCCCGCAGCGCCGGGTCGTGCTGGAGCCGCCGCACCTGCTCGGCCAGCGTTGCCGGGTCGGCCGGATCGTAGAGTAGCGCGTTCACGCCGGGCCGCAGCGTATCAACCAGCCCGCCGGTCATGGTCGCGATCACCGGCAGGCCGCACGCCATCGCTTCGAGCGGCACGAGCCCGAAGGTTTCGTTGACCGAAGGGAACACCAGCGCGTCGGCTGAGGCGAACGCGCGCACCAGATCATCGCCGTCGAGAAACCCGGTGAACGTGGTGGGCGTGCCTTCGTAGAGCAAGCGTACTTGCTCGAGCTCGGGGCCGCCCCCTACCAGCGCCAGGCGCACGCCCGGCAGCTGGCGCAGCGGCTCGCGCAGCCGCTCGACGCCCTTTTCCTTGGCGATCCGGCCGGCGTAGAGCAGCAGAAATGCGTCGGGCTGGCCACCGCTGAGCCGCGTGCGCATGGCTGGGTCGCGCAGTGCCGGCCGGAAGCGCGCGGTGTCGATCCCGCGCCACCACCAGCGCACCCGCTTGAAGCCATGCTCGCGCACCTGGCGCAGCACGGCACTGGAAGGCACCAGGTTCAGGTCGGCGCGGTTGTGCAGCGTGCGAAACAGGCGCCAGATCCACGGCTCGGCCCAGGGGTAGCCGTAGTGCCGCGCGTAGCCCGGCACGTCGGTGTGGTACGAGGCCACCAGCGGTAGCCGCATGCGGCGCGCGTAGAGCATGCCGGTGGGGCCAAGGAACACTGGGTTTACCACGTGCACCAGGTCGGGCTGAAACTCGCGCAGCGCCTGGCCGATGCGCGGGCTGGGCAGGCCCATGCGCACCTCGGGGTAGAGCGGGAAGCGTGGCCCGCGCACGCCGAGGCAGCGCGCCCCGGCATACTCCGCCGGCATCCCCGCCGGCCCAATCAGCAGCGCGCTATGCCCGCGATCGTGCAGGTGCTTCAGCGCTAGGCACAGGATGCTGACGATGCCGTCGAGCTTGGGCAAGAAGGTCTCGGTGAATAGAGCCACTCGCATGTGCGCAACTCCGCCGTCTCTGCCCGCAATGGCCTGCTCGCCACCGCGCTGCCCATTATAATCGTTACGAGTTACGCGGTGGGTGTTTTTGCCGTCGGCTGAGCGCGCCAGCTGCGTAAGCCCTACTTATATACAAAACTCTTGACAAATATATTGCGATTGGCGTATGCTGATGCTTAGAACATGTACAGAATGAACTTCAATTAGCGCGGCCGCACCGCAAGCGCGGCCGCTTGAGGAGGGCACATGCATAGCCTGCTTACTCGGCGGTTGATCTGGCGGCTGCTCGCCGTGATCGCGCTGGCGGCCGGCGCCGTGGCCGCCGCGCCGGCGCGCGCCGCCACCGATACCGCATATATCAGCGCGACCGGCCACTATGTGCGCGGCGCGTTTCGCGATTTCTGGGACAAGAACGGCGGCCTGGCGAATTTCGGCTACCCGCTGACAGAAGAATACGTCGATCCGCAGACCGGCCGGATCTACCAGTACTTCGAGCGCGCGCGCTTCGAGCGCGCCAGCGCCACGGCGGCCACGGTCGAGCTGGGCCTGCTGGGCCGCGATGCCGCCGGCGATCGGGTGTTCGCCACGGCGCAGCCGGTTGCCAGCACCAAGCAGCGCCGCTATTTCGCCGAAACCAAGCACGTGGTGCAGTATGGCTTCAAAGAAACGTGGGAGAGCCGCGGTGGCCTGAAGATCTTCGGCTACCCGCTGAGCGACGAGCTCGACGAGCAGCTGGCCGACGGCCAGACCCACACCGTGCAGTATTTCGAGCGCGCGCGTTTTGAATACTGGCCCGATCGGCCGGCCGGCCAGCGTGTGCTGCTGGCGCTGCTTGGCCGCCAGTTCGCCCCCAAAGATCTGACGCCGCCGCTCGCGCCGGGCGCGCCGCCGGCCGGCCCGATCACCGTGAAGCCGGCCGCGCCCAGCGCGCCGGGGCTGGTGCGGCCGCTGCTGCCGCCGAGCACGAACGCGCGCGTGCTGCCGCAGGCCGGCCTGCCGGGAAGCACGTTTACCCTGGCGGCCCAGGGCTTCCAGGCCGGCGAGAAGGTGGGCGTGTGGGTGAACGCGCCCGACGGCGCGATCTACGGCGCGAGCTTCCAGGCCACCGCCGACACAGCCGGCTCGATCAGCGGCGCGGCGATTGGCTTCCCTACCGACGCAAAAACGCCGCTGGGCGTCTGGTCGTTCGTGGCGCAGGGCGTCGATAGCAAGCGCGTGGCGGTCGGCTACTTCCTGGTGATCGGCGACGCGATCGGCCGGCTGCCGCCGGCCAAGCCGCCTGTGCCCGCGAATACCGACGCGCGCGCCGAGCCAGGCGCTGGCCCGGCCGGCACGATCTTCTTCTTCGACGCGAGCGGCTTCAAGCCAGGCGAAGAGGTGGCGCCTACAATTGTCGCATCGGACGGCACGAAAGTCACGGTCGGCTATACTGTCAAGGCCGACGACAAGGGCGCAATTGGCTACGCCGGGCTGTACTATGTGACCGAGCCGACCTCGCCGCTGGGGCTGTGGCGCTTCGAGGCCAAAGGCAAAGACAGCGGCAAGCTCTCGGTTGCATACTTCGTGCTGACGCCCTGAGCGCCTGCGCTTCTGCGCGGGTTCTGGCGTTTTGCGCCAGAACCCGCGCGGCGCATCTCAGCAGTTTTACAGGTCTCGATCACCGTTCTGCAACCTTCTGCGGTTGTTCTACCCGGCCGCGGCTGCTAGAGTATAGCTACTAGCGCAGCCCATACGCGCCGCGTACACAATCGCAGGAGGTTCAGGTGAAGCCATTCGCGCCACGCATCGTCGCCATAGCCGCGCTCTGCGGCCTGCTGCTGCCGCTGGCCGCCGGCTGCGCCGCCGACTTGCCCGCCACCGTCGCTTTGGCCGCGCTGCCCACCGCCGCCGTGGCAGCCACACCGGCAGCGCCGGGCCAGGTGCGGCCGGCGCGCATGCCGCCGCTCGCCACCCCGCCCCAGCCCAAGCCAACGTTTCTGCCGTACCCGACGCCGCTGCCGCAGCCGCCCACGCCGACGACCCAGCCGAGCGGGCCGGGCGGGCTGGCGTTCCCGCTGAAAACCGACCGGCTGAACTTTGGCGTGGCTGCGCACCTGTTTTATACCGACCGCGACACCCCGCTGGCGCTGGCGCGCGACGCCGGCTTCGGCTGGGTGCGCCAGCAGATCCACTGGCGCGATCAGGAGGGCCCTGCCGGCAACTATGCCTGGGGCGAGCTCGACCCGATCGTCGACGCGGTGAATGCCTATGGCCTGAAGCTGCTGATCTCGGTGGTGCGCTCGCCCTCCTTCTACACCGCCAACGGCAGCGACGGCCTGCCCGACGAACCGGCTAGCCTGGCGAATTTCGTCGGCGCGCTGGCCGAGCACTACCGTGGTCGCGTGCACGCAATCGAGATCTGGAACGAGCAAAACCTGGCCTACGAGAACGGTGGCTATGTCTCGACCGACGACGCCGGCCACTACGTCGAGCTGCTGAAGGCCGCCTACACACGCATCAAGGCGGTCGACCCGGCGATCTTCGTGGTGGCCGGGCCGCCCTCCTCCACCGCCGTAAATAGCCCCGACGTGGCGATCTCCGACGAGCGCTACTACCGCGCAATGTATGCGTACCAGAACGGCGTGATCCGCAACTACTTCGATGCACAGGCTGTGCATCCCGGCGGCTCGGCCAACCCGCCCGACACGCTCTGGCCCGACGCGCCAAGCAGCGCGCAGGGCTGGACCAACGACCCAACGTTTTACTTCCGGCATGTCGAGAATGTGCGCGCGCTGATGCAGCAGTACGGCCTGGCCGACCACCAGGTCTGGATCACCGAGTTCGGCTGGGCTACGCCGAACAGCTCGCCGGGGTTCGAGTTCGGCAATCAGGTATCGCTCGACCAGCAGGCCGAGTATATCGTCGGGGCGATGCGGCGCTCCCACGACCAGTACCCGTGGGTTGGCAATATGATCCTCTGGAACCTGAACTTTGGCCCGCTCAAGGCCGCCGAGGGCCAGCCTGGGCACGAGCAGGCTTCGTTCAGCATCCTCAACGGCGACTACTCGCCGCGGCCGGCATACTTCGCGATCGCGCGCTACCTGGCCGGCCTGCGCGCGGCCGGCCAGTAGGCCGCGCTTCTACGCTCGCGGGAACGGCGGCGCCTGCTCGACCGGCGTGGCGGGCATGCGCTGGATCATGCGCGCGCGCGTAGTGTCGACAGCAGGCATATGCTGCTCTACCAGCGCCAGTGTTTCGTCGACCAGCGCGGCTAGCTCGGCCGGGGCGCACTCGCGCTCGCCAGCCAGCAGCGCCTCGATCCGCGCGGCGGCGTTGGCCGGCACAATCTGCATGCGCCGCAGTAGCTCGGCGCTGTGCTTGGGCTTCTCCATCGAGTGGTACAGCCGGTTCAGGCCGGCCAGCACCCCCAGCAGGTTGCCGATCATCTCGCACAGGATCGCATAGAAGTTCAGCAGGTCGCGGCGCGCCAGGCCATGCTGGGCCAGCACCCACTCTGGGTAGAAGCGCAGCGAGCGCGCGACCATGGCGTGGGCCAGCGCGTCGGGGAAGGCGCCGATGCGCTCGCGCCAGCGCTCGTACTCGCCCAGCCCGTGGAGCGCGATGGCGCCCATAAAGCCGTCGAGCACCTCGTGCTTTTCGTCGGCCAGGTCGGCGCGCTCGGTCACGTCGGCCACCGTTTGCTCCCACCAGCCCATGGCGAAGTGTACGACATCGAGCTTGGCCGGGCCGATGTAGTACTGCTCAAGCGCCACCTGGCCTTCGAACAGGCGGCGAAAAGTGAAACGCTCGGCGCCCGAGCGCGCCAGCGGCGCTGCGTCGAGGTAGGCGTCGTCGAGCGGCTGCCAGTACACCGCCATGTCCATGTCCGAAAACGCGTCGGCCGTGCCGCGCGCCGCCGAGCCGCCAAGCGCGACCATCCGCACCTGTGGGTTTTCCGCGTACACCGCCGCGATTGTACGCGCCAGCTCGACGCGCCACGCGCTCGCTTGGTTCATTGCCGCGCTCACTTTCCGTCCAAGTCGCTTAGTTCGCGCTCTGCTGCAGGTACAGCGCCCGAAAGCGCGCGCGGGCGCGGAACAGCCGCAGCCGCAGCGCCACATCGCTGCACTCGAGCGCCGCAGCCAGCTCGTGGGCGCTGTGGCCGGCGCAGATCGACAGCACCAGCAGGCGCCGGGCCTCGGGCGAAAGCTGCGCCAGCGCATGGCGCACCGGCTCTTGCAGATCGACGCGCAGCTCCATGGGCTCGCACTCGAGCGTCTCGGCGCCCTCGTAGAGCGGCGCGAAGTAGACACGCCTGCGCCGGCGCAGGTAGTCGTAGGCGGTATTGGTGGCGATGCGGTACAGCCACGCCACCCGGTTCGCCACCGGCTCGCCGGCATCCCAGGCGCGCCACGCTTTCAGAAACGTGTCCTGGCACAGATCTTCGGCCACCAGCCGGTCGTCGAGCAGCCGCGTCAGGTGTGTCAGCAGCGCGCTGCGCTGCGCCTGGTACAGCTGCTCGATCGCTACGTCGGCGCGCGAGCTGGCTGGCTGGCCGGGTGTTTTGTCGGGTAGGCTCGGCACGTGCTTCACCTGCATGTTTATAGAGCGTAGGAGTTACGCACTTGCGTGATTCGGCTTCCTCAGGGTACGAGATTGGGCCTGCGGCAGCATGCTATGTCCATTTCCCGCGCTGCGAGCGGAAAATGGACACGATACAGAGATAGAGTACCGCCATTATCTGTAGATGATCGCTCTATTAGGCGCGGATGCGCGGGTCGAGCAGCCCATAGCTCAGGTCGACCAAAATGTTCGCGAACACGATCAGCGTGGCGTACACCAGCGTCGTGCCCATGATCATCGAGTAATCGCGCTGGAACAGCGAGTTGACGAAAAAGTTGCCGATGCCGGGGATGCCGAAGATCGCCTCGGTGATCACCGACCCGGTGATCAGATCGACCAGGCCTGGGCCAATGATCGTGACGATCGGGATGAGCGCGTTGCGCATCATGTGGCGCGACACCACCGAGCGCTCGGCCAGGCCCTTGGCGCGCGCCGTGCGGATGTAATCCTGGCGCTTCACCTCGAGCAGCGTGGTGCGGGTGATCCGCGTGATGAACGACATCGAGGTGAGCCCCAGCACCAGCGCCGGCGCGAGGTACGGCTGGAATTCATTCCAGTTGTTGTTGGTAATCGAGATCCACTTCAGCGTGGTGCCAAACACAATGATCACCAGCAGGCCGGTGACGAAGCTCGGCACCGCTACGCCGATGGTCGAGAGCAGCAGGCTCAGGTAGTCGATCAGCGAGTTCTGCTTGAGCGCGGCGAGAATGCCCAGCGGGATACCGGCGATCAGCGCGAAGCTGAACGCGAGCAGGCCCAGGCGCATCGAGAACGGCGCCTGCTTGATCAGAATATCTTGTACGCTTTTGCCGCGCTGCCGGTACGATGGCCCCAGGTCGCCGCGCACGGCGTTGAGCATGTAGTTGAAGAACTGGCTGTCGAGGTAGGTGCGCGCCAGCCTGAGCGGGTTGCGCTCGCCGCTGGCCCACAGCGCGCGCGCCGCCACGGGGTTGACATACTGTGGCTTGTCGAGGCCGAAACGCGCGTTGAGCGCTTTGAGCGTCGCGCCGTCGACCTGCTTCTTGTTATTGTCTTTGTCGAATGGGCCGCCGGGCGCCTGGTGCATCAGAAAGAACGACACCAGCCCAACGAAAAAGATCACCGGGATGGCCCATAGCACGCGGCGAATGAAGAATGCGAGCATTGGCGCCTCCGTAGCACGTGTTCAGCGCGGGGCTGAGGAGATGCAGGATGCTGGTGGTGGGGGGCCGCCGGCCCTCCAGGGTTCTTCTTTTTTGGCGGGTATCGGCTGCGAATGTGGCCGATACCCGCCAGGAGAGAGTTTCCGGGGCAGCCGAGCCGCCCCGAAGCCCTGCCGCGAATGCGGTGTTGCTAAGCGGCTATTTCTCGATCGACACGCCGAACATGCTCGTGATCTGGCCCGACCAGTCCGAGTCCTGCGGCGTGAAGTCGAGGCCCTTGACGTACGGCTTGATCAGGTAGGTGTTCTTTGTCACACCGCGCATGATCTGGCCCAGGTCGCCGATCACCAGCTTCTGCGCCTGGTCGTACAGCTGCGTGCGCTTGGCCGGGTCGGTCTCGACATCGGCCTGCTCGAGCAGCTTGTCGATCTCGGCGTTCTTGTAGCCGGTGTTCTTGGCGAAGTTGGTGCTCGAATGCCAGTACACGCTCAGCCAGTTCTGCTGGTCGGGGTAGTCGGCGCACCAGCCGGCGGTGGTGATCATGGGGTACGTCTCGTTCGATTTGCGCAGGGCGGTCAGCGTGGTGCCTTCGACTGGCTCGGGCACGATTGTGATACCCAGGCTCTTCTGGTACATCTGGGCGATGTACTCGATGCGCGCCTGGTTGGCCGGGTTGCTGCTGCTATAGGCCCACTTCAGCTCGGGCAGGCCCTTGCCGTCGGCAAAGCCGGCCTCGGCCAGCGCCGCCTTGGCTTTGGCCGGGTCGTAGCCGAAGCGATTCTCGGCCTTGTCGTAGCCAGGGTAGCCCTGCGGGATCCAGGTGAGGGTCGGGATCTCGGTATCCTTCAGCGCGTCGCGGTCGTAGCCTTCGCGGTCGAAGCCGTAGGCGAATGCCTCGCGCACCTTCGGGTTGTCGAACGGCGGCTTGTTCAGGTTGAAGCTAATTGCGTTCGTACAGGCGCCGGGGTACTCCTTGTACTCCTTGCTCAGAGCCGCGTCGGCTTTGAGCGTCGGCACGTCGTTCGGGTCGGGCGCGATAATGTCGACCTCGCCGTTCTTGTAGGCCTGCAGCGCTACCGCAAGGTCGTCGATGTACTTCACCTGCAGGCCGGCAAGCTTGGGTTTGCCGCCCCAGTAGTTCTCGTTTGGCTTGAACTCGATCAGGTTGCTGCCCTTGTCCATGGTGGTCATCTGCCAGGGGCCGTTGCCGATCTGGTTGGCCACGTCCTCGTACCAGGTCTCGCCGCCCTTGCTCACCAGGTCCTGCTTGGCCGGGTACATCACCCAGGTGCCCACCAGCGTGTGGAAGTACGGCGTCGGCTGGGCTAGGTCGAAGGTGATCGTCTTGTCGTCGGTAGCCTTCACGCCCAGCGCCTTCTGCAGGTCGGGCAGCTTGGCCTCGTCGGTCGGCACCTCGGTGTTGATAATCGCGTCGGCGCCTTTGATCATGAACAGCAGCGTCTGGTAGTCGCCAGGGTTGTGCGGGTCGAGCACGCGATACACCGCGTTGACGAAATCCTGGGCGGTGAGCGGCGAGCCGTCGCTGTACTTCAGGCCGTCGCGCAGGTGGAATGTCACCTGGGTGGCGTCGCTGTTGTATTCCCACTTCTCGGCGGCGGCCGGCACGGTTTTCAGGTCTTTGTCGTAGCGCGTGAGGCCCTCGTAGTTCTGCTGCAGCACCGCGATCTCGTTGGCGAACGACGATTTCTGCGGGTCGAGCGAGTCGGGCCAGGGCGTGTCGGCGATGCGCAGAATGTTATCGCCGCCGGTGCTCGGGGCAGTGGTGGCGTCTGTGGCGGCAGTTGGCTCGGCTGCGGCAGTTGGCTCGGCCGCGGCGGTTGGCTCGGCCGCAGCAGCCGTTGGCGCTGCGGCGGGCGCAGTGGCCTGGTCGGCGGTGCCGGCCGGCGCCTGGCCGCCGCATGCCGCCAGAAGCATCGGTACGAGCAGCGCGAGAACGAGCGCTGCGATCCAGCGAGTGCGAACCTCCGGGTGACGCATGGGTGCCTCCTTACTGTATCGAGAAACGACAACACTTGTCGGTGTGTGCAAATTGCCAGGCACGGCCTGGGGCAAGCCAATGGCCCGCGCTGCGCGGGCCATTGGCTCAAAAGGCTATTTCTCGATCGTGACGTTGAACAGGCCAGTCTGCTGGCCGGGCACGTCCGAGTCCTGCGGCGTGAACTCAAGGCCCTTGACGTACGGCTTGATCAGGTAGTAGTTCTTGGTGTTCGAGCGCATCATCTCGCCAACGTCGGCGATCACCAGCTTCTGCGCCTGGTCGTACAGCTGCGTGCGCTTGGCCGCGTCGGTCTCGACATCGGCCTGCTCGAGCAGCTTGTCGACATCGGCGTTCTTGTAGCCGGTGTCGCGGGCAAACGATGTGCTCGAGTGCCAGTAGATGCTCAGCCAGTCCTGCTGGTCGGGGTAGTCGGCGCACCAGCCGGCGGTGGTGATCATGGGGTACGTCTCGTTCGATTTGCGCATCGCGGTCAGCGTGGTGCCCTCAACCGGGTCGGGCACGATCGTGACGCCCAGGCTCTTCTGGTACATCTGCACGATGTACTCGGCGCGCGCCTGGTTGGCCGGGTTGTTGCTGTTGTAGGTGTATTTGATCTCGGGCAGGCCCTTGCCGTCGGCAAAGCCGGCCTCGGCCAGCGCCGCCTTGGCTTTGGCCGGGTCGTAGCCGAAGCGATTCTCGGCCTTGTCGTAGCCAGGGTAGCCCGGCGGGATCCAGGTGAGGGTCGGGATCTCGGTATCCTTCAGCGCGTCGCGCACATACCCGTCGCGGTCGAAGCCGTAGGCGAATGCCTCGCGCACCTTCGGGTTGTTGAACGGCGGCTTGCTCAGGTTGAAGCTCACGGTGCTGGTGCACGCGCCGGCATACTCGGTGTACTCTTTGCTCAGCGTTGCGTCGCTCTTGATCGTCGGCACGTCGTTCGGGTCGGGCGCCATGATGTCGACCTCGCCGTTCTTGTAGGCCTGCAGCGCCACCGTGAGATCCTGAATATAGGTGTACTCGACCGCGTCGAGCTTGGGTTTGCCGCCCCAGTAGTTCTCGTTGGCTTTGAACTCGATCTTGTTGCCCGATTTGTCGATCGAGCTGATCTGCCAGGGGCCGTTGCCGATCTGGTTGGCCGCGTCCTCGTACCAGGTCTCGCCGCCCTTGCTCACCAGGTCCTGCTTGGCCGGGTACATCACCCAGATCGCCGCGAGCGTGTGGAAGTACGGCGTCGGCTGGGCTAGGTCGAAGGTGATCGTCTTGTCGTCGGTAGCCTTCACGCCCAGCGCCTTCTGCAGGTCGGGCAGCTTGGCCTCGTCGGTCGGCACCTCGGTGTTGATAATCGCGTCGGCGCCTTTGATCATGAACAGCGAGGTTTGGTAGTCGCCGGGGCTGTGCGGGTCGAGCGTGCGGTACACCGCGTTGACGAAATCCTGGGCGGTGAGCGGGGAGCCGTCGCTGTACTTCAGGCCGTCGCGCAGGTGGAATGTCACCTGGGTGGCGTCGCTGTTGTACTCCCACTTTTCGGCGGCGGCCGGCACGGTTTTCAGGTCTTTGTCGTAGCGCGTGAGGCCCTCGTAGTTCAGCTGCAGCACCGCGATCTCATTCGAGAACGAGGCTTTCTGCGGGTCGAGCGTATCGGGCCAGGTGCCGGTGCTGGCGGCGACCCGCAGCACGTTGCCGGCGCTGCCGCCACCGGCACCGGGGGCTGCGGTGGCGTCGGCGCTGCCAGCCGCAGTGGCGGCCGGCTCGGCGGTGGCTGCGGTTTCGCCACCGGCTGGCGCCGCACTGGTGGCCTGCTCGCCGGTGCTGCCGGCCGGGGTTTCCCCGCCGCCACCGCATGCCGCGAGGATCGGCAAGAGTAAGGCTAGCAACAGCGCGAAGATCAGGCGGTTGCGCTGGTTCGGTTTCTTCATGCCGAAATGGCTCCTTTTTGCTGTGAAATGCCATAGTTATGCATATTCACAGGAAATAAAAGAACTTGAAGGCATATGCCTTCAAATTCATTCGCGTTCTCGATTGTTTGTTAGTAGTATAATGATTATCTTGAATCGAGTCGCTTGCGCCTCGCATTATAAAACAAATTTCGCCAAAAGTCGTTAAGAAGCTGAAAAGCATTTGTCAAGAATGTAAAGCGATATTTTTGCCTATCGTAATGCAGATAGCGCGATTGTAAAACTGTCGACGATTATGTTGTAAAAAATGTAAAATTCCATCGTTCTGCCTATTCCAATCGCGTCTGGCTATGCTATAATGCGCCCATGAAAACGATACGCGCAGCAAAAGTTCCTTCGAGCACAGCGCTCATCGCGGCGCTGCTGGCGCTGCTTGTGCTGCTCGGCTCGTTGCAATACTACTGGCTCGGCGAGATCAGCGCCGGCGACCGCGAGCGGCTGCAGTCGCTGGTCGATGCCGGGGCTGTGCGCTTCGGCGAAGATTTCGACATCGAGATCGCCGGCATGTTCCTGGGCCTGCAGATGCACGCCGACACCGTACGCACCCAGGACTGGGATCTCTACGCGCAGCGCTACGACCACTGGCGCGCGCACTCGGGGCACCCGGGCCTCGTGGGCGATATCTACCTGGTGCAGATGTATGAAAACGGGCGCATGCGCTTGTCGCGCTACCATAAAGATACGCGCCGCTTCACCGCCGACGATTGGCCGGCGGCCATGCAGCCACTGCGCGATCGCTTCGAGCAGTCGATCAAAACCATGCGTCTCGAGAATGGCCTGCTCGTTGGCAGCACGCCCGACCCGGTAGCCGACGACGTGCCCGCGCTGGTGATCCCGGTGGCGCATATGGATCGCCTGTCCGACCCGGAAGCGGCCTACGCCGACTCGGACATTATGTTTGGCGAAACTGTGCTGAAGCGCAAGCCCTGCCCGCGCTGCAAGCCCGACCCCGACCCGGTGTTTGCGTATACCGTCGTTACCTTTGATCTGCACTACCTCTGGCAAACCTTGGTGCCGTCGCTGGCGCGCAAATACTTCGCTACCGGCGAAACCCTCGATTACAACGTAGCGATCGTCAGCCGTAGCGACCCGACCCGCCTGGTGTACCATTCGAACAGCAGCGTGTATGAGACGGCACCGCCCCACGGCGACGCGCATGCCTCGCTGTTCAGCTTGCGGCTCGACGAGATCAACCGGCTGCTGATCGACGACACCCTGCGCCTGGCCGATCTCTCCGATACCGCCGATCGCCAATCGTGGCGCATTGCAGTCGGCCGGACGCCGTTCGAGAAGCCGGCTTCGGGCGCGGCTCTGGCCGGCGACGACGGCGGGCGCTGGCAGCTGATCCTGACTCACCGGGCCGGCTCGCTAGAGGCGGCAGTGTCTGGTCTGCGCCTCAAGAACCTGCTGATCAGCTGGGTTATTCTGCTGCTGCTAGGCGCCAGTGTCGTGACTATGGTTATTTCGGCGCGGCGCGCCCAACGCCTGGCACAGCAGAAGATCGAATTCGTCGCCGCGATCTCGCACGAGCTGCGTACTCCGCTGGCGGTTATCTGCTCGGCGGGCGAAAACCTGGCCGATGGGGTTGTGCCCGACCCGCTGCGGGCGCGTCAGTATGGCGCGGTGATCCACGGCGAGGGTCGCCGGCTGGCCGAGATGGTCGATCAGGCGCTCGAATTCGCCGGGGCGCAGTCGGGGCGCAAGGCCTACCTGCCGCGCCCAATCGCTGTGAGCGACCTGATCGGGCGCGCGGTGCAGGCTTGCCAGCCGCAGATCCGCGATGGCGCGGTGCTTGTCGAGCAGCAGGTGCCCAGCGACCTACCAATGGTGCTGGCCGACCCGGGCGAGATGACGCGGGCGCTGCAAAACCTGATCCGCAACGCGATCAAGTACAGCGCTGATCAACCATGGGTTGGCATTCAGGCCTCGGTGCACTCGGGCTCGCGCGGCTTCGAGGTGTCGATCAGCGTGCGCGATCAGGGCATGGGCATCGCCGCCGACGACCTCGCGCATATCTTCGAGCCGTTTTATCGCAGCCGCGACGCGCTCGCCGCGCAGGTGCACGGCAGCGGCCTTGGCCTCAGCTTGGTGCGCCATATCGTCGAGGCTCACGGCGGGCGTATCACCGTGGCCAGCGTGCTTGGCCAGGGTAGTACCTTCACGATCGTTCTCCCGTGCGCCGGCAACGATGGCCGCCAGCCTACCGCCGATAGCTCGCATATCGGCGCGCCTTCTGCCGAAGCCGCGCAGCCAGGTGGCTGGAAGCTAAAGGGCAGGTATGAGTAAACGAATTCTGTTCGTCGAAGACGAGCCAGGGCTGGTAATGACGCTGACCGACCGGCTGCGCAACGAGGGGTATGCCGTCGAAACATCGTACGATGGCGAGAGCGGGTTTTCGCGCGCCACCAACGAGCGCTTCGACGCGATTATTCTCGATCTTATGCTGCCGCGTAAAAGCGGGCTCGACCTCTGCCGCGACTTGCGCCAGCGCGGTGTGACAACCCCGCTGATCATGCTCACCGCGCGCGGCCAGATTGTCGACAAGGTGGTCGGCCTCAAGCTTGGTGCCGACGACTACCTGACCAAGCCGTTCGAGATGAGCGAGCTGCTGGCGCGGCTCGAGGCATTGCTGCGGCGCGCGCCGCAGCCCGCCGAGCCGGCTGGCCCGCCCGACCTGTACCAGTTTGGCCCGGTGCGGGTCGACTTCCGGCGCGCCGAAGTCGAGCACGCTGGCAAGCTGGTCGAGTTCTCGGCGCTGGAGTTCCGGTTGCTGCGCTACTTCATCGAGCACCGCGGCGCGACGATCTCGCGCGACGAGCTGCTGAACGAAGTGTGGGGCTATAACGCGCTGGTTTCCACCCGCACCGTCGACGTGCATGTGGCCTGGCTGCGCCAGAAGATCGAGCAAAACCCGCGTCACCCACAGTACCTGCTCACCGTGCACGGCATGGGCTATAAGTTCGTGGGCTAGCTTCTAACGTCAGGGCTGGTGCAACGTCTTTCGACCCCTCCCCTTCCCCTGTCATACGATCTTCGCTTGATCACTTATCGATTGTGTTGCACTGCGTGGCTTCGCCACGCAGTGCAACACAAAAGAAATTTGGGGGCGGCGAAGCCGCCCCAAACCCCACCAAAGCGTAATCAAGCGAATTTGGTATCAGGGGAGGGGGTAAGGGAGGTGAGGGCCGACGTTGCACCAGCCCTGCTTCTAACGTTTCGCTAATAGCCAACTCGCGCAGAGCATGCTATAATACTCCTCGGCATGGTGGGCCGGGTATTCCTGCGCGCTATGCTTAGAACAGAAACTTGCTCAAGAACGGAGCGCCAAAACAATGGCTGAGAAGAAGTCGAAGACCGACGTCACCGCGCGCGACAAAAGCGGCCGCGCTACCGACCATGCCTGCCTGAACTGTGGGCAGCAGATTATGAACGACCGCGACATGGTGGTTGTGATGGATGGCCGTCGCCGTAACAAGACGTACCACCACCGCGCTTGCTTGCAGAAGTCGATGGCCTAGTTGGCTGCGCTTCGTCGATACGCTCCGAACGGCTCGCTCAGTGCCTGGGCGAGCCGTTCGGCGTTTGCGCCGCCAGCATCGCGGAATGTGCCTGGCTAGCCGGCGGCGCTCTGCTGCGCGCTAGCCGCCTTGCGGCGATGCCGCGGCTATGCTATAATCTCCCGCCGTAATCAAATATCGCTTCTGCTCCCATGCTCATACCTATCGACGCGCAATCGGGTATGCATCGACATGGGGGCAACACCACAGGAGGAACAATGCGCGAGCGTCGGCGTGACTACGAACTTTTGTTCATTGTCTCACCCTTGCGATCAAGCGAGGAAGAGATCAACAACGCGATCAACCGCGTGCGCCAGGCCATTACCTCGGCCGGCGGCGATGTGACAAGCGTTGATCAAACAGCCCCCTGGGGCCGCCGCAAATTTGCCTACCCCATCCGCGAGTACGCCGAGGGTGAGGCCAGCCGCCGGCCTTTCAACGAAGGGTACTATGTGCTCTGCCATTTCAACCTGCCTACCTCGCAGGTCGGCACGGTCGAGCGCGCCCTCAAGCTGAACGACTCAGTGCTGCGCTACCTGATGACCTTGGTCGAGTCGAAGGTTGCATCCACACCAGCTGCCACGGCAGTGCCGATTGGCGCGAGCGCCGGCGATGACGAAGCTGCTGGCGACGAGGATGAGGAAGCCGACGACGAAGAGTAGCCTGCTCGGCTGCGATATGTCAGCCGATCCGCGGCCGGTAGCGCTGATGCGACGAGCGTTTACGAAAGGTGATCGAGATGGCCAAGGATCTGAACAAGGTCATGATCATCGGGCGGCTCGGCAAGGATCCGGAAATGCGGTATACCCCCGGCGGTAGCCCGGTCACCACCTTTAGCGTGGCCGCTGGCCGCCAGTGGAAAGACGGCAGCGGTGATGTGCGCGAGGAAACCGAGTGGTTCAACGTCGTCACCTGGAATAAGCTGGCCGAGATCTGCAACGAGCATCTGCGTAAGGCCAGCCGGGTTTATATCGAGGGCCGCCTGCAGACGCGCCAGTGGCAGGATCAGGACGGCCAGACGCGGTATCGCACTGAGGTGATCGCCAGCGATATGATCATGCTCGACGGCCGTAGCTCGCGCGAGAGCCTGCCCGACGATGACGCTGATCATCGCCCGGCGGCGCGCGGCCCGGCGGCCTCGCGCTCGATTGATATTGGCGACGAGGATATTCCGTTCTAAGCCTGGCGCCATCGCGTGCGCCAGCACTGTAGTACTCGCTATTCAGCCGACGCTTTGCGTCGCATATATGAGATCGAGGGTAGCATACCTATGAGTGATTTTCGACGGCGTGGTGGCCCAGGCGCGGGCGGTGGCGCGGGCGGGGCCGGGCGGCGCAAGTTTGTGGCGCGGCGCAAGGTGTGTGGCTTCTGCACCGATAAAATCCGCGTGGCCGATTATAAAGACATCAAGCGGCTCCAGCGCTATGTTTCCGACCGCGGCAAGATCCTGCCGCGCCGCCGCACCGGCACGTGTGCGCGCCACCAGCGCGGCCTGACGGTCGCGATCAAGCGGGCGCGCCACATGGCGCTGCTGCCCTTCGCCGCAGCGCATACCCGCAGCTAGCGCAGAGCGCTGCCTAAGAAGGTGCAGCCGCGCCGCAGCTTTGGTATCGTCTCTGGCTCTGTGCATAGAAGCGTAGCAATGGGCATAGGGATGACCTATGCCCATTATTTATGTGGAGAATATGGCCCAGACACCGAGAACCCCCCAGCAGCCTACACCTCAAGCGCCAATGACCCGCCGCGCCATGAGCCGCCGGCAGCGCGAGCAGCGCCGCCAGCGCTTGGTGACGCTTGTGGTCGGATCGGCGATTGGCCTGGCGCTGCTGGCCGTATTGATTGGCGTGGCCTACGACCGGCTGTGGATCCCGAGCCGGCCGATTGCGCAGGTGGGCGCTACCACCCTGACGCGCGGTGAGTATTGGACCGAGCGACGTAATGCGATCGCGCGAAGCATCGCCCAAAATCTCCAGCTGCTCAACCTGTTTGGCGGCCAGTTCGGCAGCCAGTTCGAAGGCCAGATTACTACGCTCGACGCCGAGGTGGCCAATATTCGCACCGGCACCGTCGATGAAGAGACCGTGAACGGCTGGATCGACCGGCAGCTGGTGATCCAGAGCGCTGCAAAAGCCTATAGCCTGCAAGTGAACGATGGCGAGATCGCTCAGCAGCTTATGGCCGATCTCGGGCGCTCGTTCCCTGCGCCCTCGAACCCGCTTACCTCGACGACAACCCTGACGCCGACTGCGACGGCGGAGCCTACTGCTACCGCTACCCCTGCGGCTACCGCTACGCCCGGCGGCCCAACCGCAACTGCGTCGCCAACTGTGCCGCCTACCGCCACAGTTCCGCCTACCGCAACGCCACTGCCCGACGCGGCGCTCGGTCAGCTCGACGCGGCAATTGGCCGCCTGTACGACGCTTATCAGCAAGAGATCCTGCGGCTTAGCCCCGACCCCTCGCAGCCGCTGAAGGCCAGCCTGACGATCGACGATTTCAAAAAAGCGCTGCACGATCAGTACCTGCGCCAAGCACTGGCAAGCAAGGTCGAAGCCCAGCTGCTGCCCGAGGCCAGCTTCCAGCCTACCACTAATCCTAATAGCATCGCAGTACGCCAGATCCTGATCTCCAGCACTGCGACGCTTTCCGATACGCAGGCTCAGCGCGATGCAGCACTGGCGGCACGCAAGCCAGCCGCCGAGGCGATCCTTGCGCAGCTGCGCGGCGGCGCGAATTTCGAGGAGCTGGCTAAAGAAAAATCGGAAGATTTTGCGACCCGCGATCAGGGTGGCTTGCTGCCGACTTTCGACTATACCGGTAAGACTTCGGACGGTCGCCAGATGGATCCGGCGATCGTCAAGGCAGCGCTGGCGCTGAAAGAAAATCAGAACAGCGACCTGATCCCGACGAGCTTTGGCTGGCATATTATTCAGCTGGTCAGCCGCACCGTCGAGAGCACAGAGGTGCAGCTGCAGGACGCACGCAGCAAAAAATTCGATGAGTGGCTGGCCCAGCAGCGTACCGCCGCCGCGATCGCGCGCTTCCCGGCCGTCTCGCCGACGCCAACCTCGCCGCCAACGCCAACGCCTGGCGCACTGCCGACTGTTGAGCTGTATGCGACGCCGACAGCTACAAGCGTGCCGACCAGCACGACGACGCTGACGGGCACGCCGACGCTCACACCGGCGCCATAACCTTCACCAGCGGGCAGGTGGCTGGCCGGGTGGCTGGCTACCTGCCCAAAGGCACGAACTATTCCCATATGCGACACTGGAAACCACAACCCTCGTCTGGGCGTTGGCTGGCGCTGGTTTTGCTGCTGCTAGCGCTCGTAGGCGCTGGCGTGCTTGGCGTCCAGCTTGCTGGAATGCTGCGCGGCGCGCCCGAAACCTGGCCGATCAATTTGCAGCTGTACGTTCAGGTCGTGGGCTTGCTGGCGCTGCTGCTGCTGGCTGGCGCGCTGGCCTATCGGACGGCTGCGGCGTTTACGCTTGGCTACGAGCTCGATCGCAACGGCCTGTATATTCTCTGGCTCGGCAACCGTGTTGTGGTGCCGCTCGAGCAAGTCCAGAATATTGATATTGGGATGGGGCCACTGTGGCGGCCCTGGGGTGTGCTGCAGAACATTGGCTACTACTGGGGCCAGGGCCGCGCTGCCGATGGCCGGCACATGCACTTGTTTTCGACCCGGCCGCCCGCACAGTCGCTGGTGGTATACACCGCCGGCGAGGCGTTTGGTATTTCGCCGGCTGATCGCGAGGCGTTTGTTCAGGATCTCGAGCAGCGCCGTAATTTAGGCGCCACCAAGCCGCTGGCGAGCGTGTTCGAGCCGAGCCGGATGTTTCTGTATGCGTTCTGGAATGATCACACCGTACGCACGTTGCTGCTGATCGCGCTGGCGTTGAACCTGATCGCGCTTGGGGTGGTTGCGGCGCGCTACCCGGCGCTAGACGCTATGCTACGGATGCGTTTCGACGCCGCCGGCCAGGTGTCGGATCTACGCCCGCGCCATCAGGTGCTGTTTCTGCC
The DNA here is from genome assembly GCF_046328425.1 of Kouleothrix sp. NCBI lineage: Bacteria > Bacillati > Chloroflexota > Chloroflexia > Chloroflexales > Roseiflexaceae > Kouleothrix > Kouleothrix sp. Next base: position 197,320 of record NZ_JAXLWP010000008.1, on the reverse strand, counting down.
GCTGGCTGCGTTCGGCCTGACGCTGCTCAACACGGTGGTTGGGCTTTTGTTTTACCGCGCGCAGCCGGTTGGCGCGCGCCTGCTGCAGGGCGCTTCGGTGGTGGTGCAGATCCTCTTCGGTATTGCGGCGCTTACGATCATTCGCCTCTAGCGCGGCTGAACACCAGCGCGCTGTTCACCCCGCCAAACCCAAACGAATTCGTCATCGCAATGTGTAGCGCTGCCTCGCGCGCCTTGTTGGGCACGTAGTCTAGGTCGCACGCCGGGTCGGGCGATGCGTAGTTGATTGTGGGCGGAATGACGCCGTGCTGGAGCGCCAGGATGGTGGCCGCTGCTTCGACCGCCCCGGCCGCGCTGGTAAGGTGGCCGATCATCGACTTGATCGCGCTGATTGGTACGCGGTAAGCTGCTTCGCCAAACACTTGCTTGATCGCTAGCGTCTCGGCGATGTCGCCGGCTGGAGTGCTGGTAGCGTGAGCGTTGACATAATCGATCTGTTCAGCTTGGAGCCCGGCGCGGTACAGCGCGCGGCGCATAGCGCGGGCGGCGCCATCGCCGCTAGGGTGTGGTGCGGTAATATGGTATGCATCGCTTGCTGTGCCATAGCCAATCAGCTCGGCATAGATCCGCGCATTGCGCCGCCGAGCGTCGGAAAGCCGTTCGAGCACCAGCACGCCCGCGCCTTCGCCCAGGACAAACCCATCGCGCAGGGCATCGAACGGGCGTGATGCCGCGTCTGCGGGCAGATCGGCGCGGGTGGTGAGCGCGCGCAAGCTAACAAATGAAGCGATCGTCAGGCGGCAGATCGTGGCCTCGCTGCCACCTGCCAGCATCACATCGGCGTCGCCGCGGCGGATGATCTCGCCTGCTTCGCCAATTGCCTGCGCGCCTGCGGCGCAGGCGGTGCCGATCGCAGTTGTATAGCCCAGCAGTCCTAGCTGGATCGCCACCTGGCACGCAGGCATGTGCGGCAGCGAGGCAGCAAAGTGAAATGGGTTGATGCGCGATGGCCCGCGATCGAAAAACGCCTGCGTGCTGATCTCGATCTCGGGCGGCGAGGTGGAGCTGTTGGCGATCAGCGCGCCGATCGCCTCGCGGTTGCTATGGTCGATCGTCAGGCGTGCGTCGGCGACGGCCATGCGCGCGGCGGCTACCGCGAACTGGCTAGCGCGCGAAAGCTTGCGAGCTTCTTTAGCCTCAAGAGCGCTGTGCGGGTCGAAATCGGGCACTTCGGCCACTACCTGGCACGGCAGATCGCTCAGGTCGCAGCGTGTTGAGAGGCCGGTGGCGCTGAGGCCAGCCACCAGCCCAGCCCAAAATGGCGCAATGCCTACACCCAGCGGCGTCACTACCCCCATGCCCGTTACGACAATACGCTGATCATCGGCGGGCGGCTGTTGCTCGGGCTTTGGCCTCGTTCGCATAGGTACGTTCCTGTATTTATGTTTTCTATTGCGGCGGCAGCCTCGCCGCGCACCGCGCTAGAAAAGATTTCGCACGGGCGGCGAAGCCGCCTGCGCCCTCTCCAAGCATCCTGTTTGGCCAAATCCAGTAGTACTCGGCGGTTTGATGCTTGGCGCACCACACATGAAACGTACCGCTCTGGCGAAGGTAAAAGTGCCGCTTGAGCAGGCTATATTGCGTATTTTTAACGAGCCATAGCCCTCTATAGCAGAGCGCAGAGCGATTGATAGATCTCTTTCTTTTTAGAAAGCCCTGCCCGGCAAAGCCGGGCAGGGCTTTCTAAAAAGAAGTATCGGGGGCGGCGTTCCCGCCCCCGATACTTCTTTTATTTCTAATAAAGTTGGTTACTTGGAAAGAATGTCGACGCGGGCGCTCATGCCGGCGCGCAGCCCCTCGATATCGTCGAGGGCGACGCGCACGAGGTAGGTGCGGATGGTGCCGACTGTCGTGGCTGCCGGCGAGACGTACGTGACCTTGCCCTTGTAGACTTTGTCGGGCATTGCGTCGGCGCGCACCTCGGCGGGTTGCCCAACCGCCACTCTCGAAATGTCGACGTCGGTGATGCGGGCGTCGACGTGGAGTGTGCTCACATCGACGACTTTGATTGCCGGCTGGCCAACGACGGTGCTTGGGTCGCCTGGATCGATGTTTACCTCGGCCACGATACCATCGAACGGCGCGCGGATCTCGGCGTGCTCGCGATTGATCTGGGCTAGCTCAAGTGCCGCCTGGGCCTGAGCCACGCCGGCCGCAGCGGCGGCTTTCTGGGCATCGCGCGGGGCAGCGGTGAGCCGCGCCTGGGCCGCCTGGGCCTGCGCGAGCCCCGACTGGGCCGCCGCGAGCTGGGCGCTATCGGGCGGAAGCCTGAGCTTGTCGACCAGCGCCTGGGCCTGGGCCAGCTGCTGCTGAGCCGCCTGGATACCCACCGGCTCGCCTTGCTTGGCCGTCTCGAAGGCGGCCTGAGCCAGCTGCAGGCCCTGCTCGGCCTGATGCATTGCGGCCTCGGCCTGCACCAGCTGGGCGTAGTAGTTTTCGCGCTGGCCGTCGCTCAGCGTATTGCCGACCTTCTTGCCGGTTTTGGTGTCGGTAACCTGCGGCACGACCGGGTCGGTGCCCTCGGCTTCGATATGATCCCAGTAGGTTTTCATCTGGGCATAGCGCGCCTGCGCCTGGGTCAACGCCTGCGCGGCCTGGTTCATCTGTGCTTCGGCCTGGGTCTTCGCCAGCGATAGCTTATCGCGGGTGCCCTGAAGGTTGGCCTGGGCGGCGGTGAGGCCAGCCTCGGCCTGGGCTAGGTCGGGCGCTTTGGCGCCGGCCTTCACCGCGTCGAGCGCGGCCTGGGCCTGGCGCACAGCCGCGGCCGCGGCTGCGGCATCGGTGCTGCGCGGCGCCTCGGTAAGCGCGGCTTCTTGGGCTTTGGCGTTATCGAGCACGGCCTGAGCCTGGTGCAGCTGCTGGTCGAACGCGCGGATATCCAGGATCGCGAGCAGGTCGCCCTTCTTTACCAGGTCGCCCTCTTTAACTTTTACCTCGGCCACGGTGCCCTGGGCCTGGAACACCAAGTCGGCGTCGCCAACCGCCTTGATCTCGCCGCTGCCGCTCACGCCAAGATCGAGACTTGGCTCGGCTGCCGCCGTAGGCACGACCAATGTAGGCAGGGGTGTTGCGCTAGCCTGTGCGGGTGCAGGCGTGTTTTGCGCCGTAGCCGCGCCGCCGCATGCGCTCAGGCTTAGCCCCAGCAGCGTAGCGACAATGCTGGCGGCTATTGGTTTCGAATTCACAATGGTTCTCCTGATCAGGTTAGCGAGGTTCGTAGAATTGCACGCATACTGGTTGGCAGGCCCGTATGCCCCAGGCTTCGAGCCTGCCAACTCCGGCGCCGGCTACTTCGATTCCGATGACTCCACCTTCACACTCAGCAGCTCGCCGCCGTTTGTCGTGCTGGCGGCTGGCTGCAGCGGCGCAGTTTCGCCGAACGGCTGCGGCGTGCCGCCGCGCCGGAACAGCCGCCCCACGCGCCGCAGCACCGAGTCGAGAATGCTGTAGGCCGTCGGTACAACGAGCAGCGTGAGCAGCATCGAGGTAATCAGGCCGCCAATCAGCACAATCGACAGGCCGCGGCGGAACTCGGTGCCTTCGCCGATGCCGATCGCCACTGGCAAGCTACCAACCACCAGGGCCAGCGTGGTCATCAGGATCGGCCGCAAGCGGATGGCGCCGGCCGCCTCGAGCGCTGCGTGTTTTTCCATACCGGCGTCGCGCAGGCGGTTCGCGAAATCGACCAGCAGGATCGAGTTTTTCGTCACCAGGCCGAGCAACATGATCAGGCCGATCATGCCGGTGATATCAAGGTCGATATTCGTCAGCCGCAGCGCCAGGAACGCGCCGATGAAGCTGAACGGCATCGCCAGCATGATCACCAGCGGCTGCAGGAACGAGCCGAACTGCGAGGCCAGCACCATATACACAAACAGCACCGAGAGCAACATCGCGATGATCAGCGTGTTGAAGCCTTCGGTCTGCTGCTGCGTCTGTCCCACGAAGCTGACGGTCACGTCGCTGGGCAGGCCCTGCCCTTTCAGCCGGCTGGCGATCTCGGCCTGCACTTCGTTGGCATTGCGGCCTTCGACGTTTGCGCCGATCAGCACCTGGTTCAGCCGGTCGTAGCGCCGTATGGTGGTTGGGCTGGAGGCAACCTCGAGCCGCACCAGCGAGCTAAGCGGCACGCTGCCGGCGCGCGTTGGCACGCTGATGCCGCGGATTGCCTCGACGCTGGAGCGATCGGCAGCGCGCAGCCGCACGTAGATGTCGGTGTCGTCGCCATTCTGGCGCAGCACCGTGGCGCGCGAGCCATTGATCAGCGTGCGAACCGACTGGGCGATATCGTCGTTGGTTACGCCCAGGTCGCCAGATTTCGAAGGGTCAACATGGAAGCGCAGCTCGGGCTTGCCGGGCTTGTACGACGCCTCGACATCGACCAGGCCCTGGATGCCGTTGGCCTGGCCCTGAAGCTGCTGGAGCAGCGGCACCAGCTCGCTAACCGGCTTAGTCGTCTGGATGCTGACCTGGATGGTGCGGCTGGTGATCGCGGTGCTGTTGCCCTGGAAGCTTGGCGGGCTAAACGCCAGGTTTGGCAGGTTCAGCTTGGTGAGCTGCTCGCGCAGGCGCTGCTGTACCACCGGCGTGCTGGCGTTCTCGTGGAGCTTCACGAAGAACTCGGCGCGCTCGGAGGCGCCGGTGCCGCCGACATTTGCCAGCACCGCCTCGACATCCTGATCGCCGCTGAGCAGCGCCTCGACCTGTTTGGCAAGCTCGTCGGTGCGCGCCAGCGGCGTGCCCGGCTGCAGCTCGTAGCCCACATTGAAGGTGTGGGTATCTTGGGCTGGGAAGAACGAGAATTTCAGCGTACTGGCCACGCCGAAGCTGGCCACAAAAACAACCAGGGCGATCACCACCACCGCCAGGCGGTGGTTCAAGCTCCAGGCCAGTAGCCGGCCGTAGAACTGGCCGATCCGCCCGGGATCTTCCTTGGCCTCTTCGAGCAGCTCTTGCTCGGGCGTCAGCTCTTTGCTGTGGGTGTGGCCGTGGATGTTCTTCTGCTTGAAGAAGAACGCCGAGAGCATTGGCGCGAGCGTGAATGCCTCGATCAGCGAGATTGCCATGGCGCAGGCCACAGTGATACCGAACGACTTGAAGATAATTCCGGTAACGCCGCTGGTGAATGTGACCGGCAGGAACACCGCGATGATCGTGAGCGACATCGCTAGCACCGACAGCGCCACCTGGGCGGTGCCGCGGCTGGATGCCTGGCGTGGCGTAGCGCCGCGCTCCATCTGGCGGAAGATATTTTCGCGCACCACGATCGCGTCGTCGATCACCAGGCCCACCGACAGCGACAGCGCCAGCAGCGTCAGCAGGTTGATCGTCAGGCCGAACAGCTTGATCGCCGCGAAGGTGCCGATCATAATCACCGGCAGGCCGGCGACCGTCACCAGGGTGTTGCGCAGATCGCGGAAGAACAGCCAGACGATCAGCATGGCCGCGAGCGAGGCGATCAGCAGCTCCTCGATCGCGCTGCGCGTCGAGTTCTTCACCGCCGTCGACTGGTCGTTCGGCACAAAGTAGCGCAGCTCGGGCCGGCCCTCGAACAGCTTGGCCACCTCGGCCTTCACCGCGTCGGCGACTGCCACGGTGTTGGTACCCGATTGCTTGCGCACCGCGATGGTGATCGCGTCCTTGCCGTCGAGGCGCGCGTAGCTCACCGAGTCGGCCACGCCGTCTTCCACAGTGGCGACATCGCCGACATTGTAGGGCGTTCCGGTGATCTGCACGCGCGCGATGTCTTCGGGCTTTTCGAGCATGCTCGGCGCGCGCAGGCCTACGTCTTGCTCGCCGGCGGTGATCGTGCCAAGGCCGAAGTTGCTGTTGGCCTGTTGCAAGGCGCGGGTGATCTGCACTGGCAGGATCTGGTAGGCCTTGAGTTTGTTCAGATCCATCTGAACATTGATCTGGCGCACCTGGCCGCCGTTCACCGACACCGAGCCGACGCCCTCGACGCGCTGAAGCCGTGGCACGATGTCGTTATCGACGAGCTTGCGCAGCTCGAGCGGCGAGCGTGTGCCGTCGCTGGCCACCGCCACCGTCAGAATCGGCGAGTCGTTCGGGTCGAACTTCAGAAACACCGGGTCGCGCACGTCGGTGGGCAGCGTCGGCCGCACCGCGTTGACTTTGTCGCGCACGCCCTGCTCGGCTTTGTCGACATTCACGCTGGTGTCGAACTCGACGATAATGACCGTCAGGCCTTCGCTTGAGTTCGAGGTGATGTGCTTCACGCCATTCAGCGTGTTGAGCGTATCTTCGACGGGCTTGGCGACCTGGTCGGCCACGCTCTCGGGGCCGGCACCGGGATAGGCCATTGTCACCGCCACGACTGGCACCGATATATCGGGCAGCAGGTTGACCGGCAGCGTAGTGTAGGCTAGCAAACCGACGACAATCGCCAGCACCATCAGCATGGTGATGAACACCGGCTGCCGGATGGAGGTATCGGAGATGACCATGCCGTTGAGTTTTTCAGACGAGGAACGCGCCATAGGCAACCCCAGCTTTCTTACGCGGTTCGAAATGAGGATCTATTGGAAACTGTGCGCGCCATCACAATCCCTACTATACTGGAAAAGAGATTTACGCGCAAGTAGGACTTTTGACTGACGAGTTATAATTGTATAGAATACATGCAGGCCGGTGCAGACTACGTATTAATGCGCAAGCTGGATGATTCGCTCGATAAGACTTTCGCGTCTGCCGAATTGTTGCTTGGCAGGCGCCGGGCCTGGGCTCGTGCAGAGCCAGCACTGGGCCACTGATAGTATCGTCGCAGCTGCGCCAGTGAATGATTGAGAGATAAGGATGATTGCATGACAGTTCCATTGCGTGAGCGGCGGCGCCAGCTGCTGCGCGACGAGATCCTGCAGGCCGCCGCGGCGCTGCTGAATGAAAAGGGCTACGCCGCGATGTCGATGGACGAGCTGGCGGGCCGTGCGGGGATCTCGAAGCCAACGCTCTACCAGCTGTTTGCAACAAAAGAAGATCTGCTGCTGGCGGCAGTGATGCACGGCTTCGATGAGGTCGAGCAGGCGGTCGCCAGCGACCCGACGCCGCGCACGCCGCTGCAGCAGCTGACGTTTATTCTGCGCACGGTGATCCGAATGCAGATCGAGGGTGGGGCGCTGGCGCCGCGCCCGTGGTCGCCCGAGGTGTTTCAGATCATCCGGCAGCGTGAGGAAGTGCTCGCGCGGCTACGCCAGATCGACGCTGCGGTGATCGAGCTAGTGAGCGCCGGGATGCGCGCCGGCGAGATCGATGCGCGGCTCGACCCGGCCACAGTCGCGCGGGCGTTTTTCGCGCTTGTGAACACGCTGCACTCGCCATTTGCCCGGCTGGTGCTGCCGCTCGACCAAGCTGGGCCAGATGGCTGCCAGGCGCCGCCGCTGCAGCCCGAGGCCGCCGCCGAGACGCTGGCGATGATCTTTGAGCAGGGTTTGCGAGCCAGGTAGGCCGCCCATGACCGACGCAAGCGCGCGGCTTGGCTTGCCGGCCCGCCTGTACTTACTGCACGCCGCGCTGCTTACCGCCAGCCTGGCGATCTTCAGCCTGTTCTTCAACATCACTATCCTCGCGCTCGGCTTCTCGCTCGATTTCCTTGGTGTGCTGACGAGCACGGCGTTCGCTGCCTCGGCGCTGCTGGGCGCGCCGCTGCTCTGGCTGCTGGGGCGCCTGCCGCTGCGCCTGGCGCTGATTGGCGGCGCGCTGCTGCAGTGTGCCGGCGTGCTGTTGCTGGCGCTATGGCCGGCCGAAGCGGCGCTGCTGGCGGCCAGTGTGATACTGGGCGCGGGCGCGGTGCTGTTCGACATCAGCGCAGCGCCATTTATGATGCAGCATAGCGACGGGGCCACGCGCGACCGATTATTTAGCGCGAATACCGGCATCCGTATCGGCCTGGCTGGCCTGGGCAGCCTCGTAGCTGGCGGGCTGCCCGCGCTGGCGGCGGCATGGCTGGGCCAACCGGCGCGCTCCGCGCCGGCCTACCAGGCTACGATGGTGCTGGCCGCCGCCGGAATACTGCTGTCGATCACGCCGCTGCTGCTGCTCGGCGGGGCGCGCGTGGCCGCTGCGCGGTCGCCAGGCCGTGCGCTGGCTACAGCCGAGGCGGGGCCGGCCGATGTATGGCGCGCGCTGCTGCGCCAGCCGGGGCCGCTGCTGCGGCTGCTCGCGTCGCCGGCGCTGATCTCGGCCGGGGCGGCGCTGCTGATACCCTACCTGAACCTGTTCTTTACACAGCGCTTCGCGGTAGCCGACCAAACGCTTGGCCTGATCTTCGCCGGGCTGGGGGTGTGCACCGGCCTTGCGACGCTGGCGGCGCCCGCGCTGGCGCGGCGGATGGGCCGGCTGCCAACCATCGTTCTCACCGAGGCGCTGGCGATCCCGTTTCTGCTGCTGCTGGGCTGGGCGCCAATGCTGGGGCTGGCGGTAGGCGCGGCGCTGGGGCGCGCGGCGCTGTTCAACATGGGCGCGCCGCTGTACGACGCATTCGCGATGGAGCGCACGCCGGCAGCCGCGCGCCCGACCGTGATCGCGTTGCTGAACGGCGCGTATGGCGTGGGCTACCTGTTTGGGCCGCTGATCAGCGTACAGATCCAGGCGCGCTATGGATTTGGGCCGATCTTCGCGATTACGGCCGCGTGCTATCTTGTGGGGGTGTGGCTCAAGTATTGGTTTTTTCTGCGTGGAAGCGGGCGAAACTCTCGTTAGGCTTGGCTCAAACGTTCTTTACCGTTGTGCAATCTGTGTCACCTGTGGAAGATCGCCTTATTGGCGTTGGGCACGCGCGGCGATCTGGCTGATCGCCCGATCGTACTGCACAGGAAGCGCCTGATGGCTGGTGACGCAGAGATCGAGATCGTGCAGCAGCCCGTCGGCGATGCCATAGATCCAGCCGCGTACGGCCAGCGATTTACCGGCATCCCAAGCCTGCTGGACGACGGTAGTCTGGCAGATGTTTACCACCTGTTCGACCACATTAAGCTCACACAGGGTGTCGATCTGGCGGGCCGGCGCAGTGCTCGCCAGCAGCGGCGCGTGTTTGTTGCGCACGTCTTGCACGTGGCGCAGCCAGTTGTCGATCAGGCCGTAGCGCGTGTTGGCGAGCGCCGCCTGAACGCCGCCGCAGCTGTAGTGCCCGCACACGATGATATGGCGCACATTCAGCACATCCACGGCGAAGTGCAACACCGAAAGGCAGTTCAAGTCGGAATGCACGACGACATTCGCGACATTGCGGTGTACAAACATATCGCCGGGGAGCAGCCCGACGAGCTGGGTGGCCGGCACGCGGCTGTCGGAGCAGCCGATCCACAGGTAGGCCGGGGCCTGCTGGGCGCTGAGCCGCTCGAAAAATGCCGGGTCTTCGGCCTTCATCTGCGAGGCCCAGGCGTGGTTGTTTGCCAGCAGGCGCTGAATTTCGTCCATACTCCTCTTCGCGCGCTGTATGCCGCGCCGCCCAAGCCAATAGACTTTATTGGAAATAAAAGAGGTTCGGAGGGGCAAAGTCCCTCCGGCTCCCCTGTTTCCGATTAAGCCTAATATACCTGGCGGCCGCGCAGCCGCCAGGGCGAGCGCTATAGGCGGTATAGTATCAAGAACCAGGCCGCAGCTCGGCCGGGAACTCTTGAATCGCCCGGTTGCGGCCGAGGCACACGACTTCAACATCGGCCTCGACCAGCGTGGCGCCCGCGCGCTCGATCCGCTGGTGGAACAGCGCGCGGAATGGCGACTCGAGCGTCATAGCCGAGACGACATCGACGTGATCGCTCAGCTCGGCCGGCCGGCGGAACTTGATCGTCATGCCGTACACAACGAAGTAGTAGCCGTCGGCGTTCCACTCGCGAATCGGGCGGCCGAACTGGCCGACCAGCTCGGTTCGCCCGCGCTCGAGATACTTCAGGTAGTTGGCGTAATATACCACGCCGAGGCTATCGGTGTCTTCATAGTACACCGTGTAGGTCACCCGATTTTCCATCTGGCAGTCCGCTCCTTCAGCCCTGGTACGCCGCCAGCGGCATGAGCTTTACCGTCTCGCCCGGCGTGAGGCATGGCACCAGGTGCATCTGGTGGTGGTGCTGCACAGTCACAACCGACGTACCGATCTGCAGCTGGTTCAGGCAGTGCGAGACACCATCCTTATCGGGGTCGCAGTTGGCGTCGGAAAGCACAAGGGCGGTGGCGGCGCCATCGGGCAGCATGCCGGTGCGCAGGTTTGCCATCAGGAAGCCCTCGGCATTGCTGGTGCCGGGCAGTTGGTCGGTTGCCGAGCCAATGACTAGCGTACGCATCGACGCATCAGTCTGGCGCGAGACGTCGACGAAGTGTGGCGCGGGCGCCGGTGCGGCCGGGGGGTAGGCGGCCTGAAGCGTGGCGCCGCTGCCGCGCGTGAGCACAAGCGCAAGAAGCAGGGTTGCGCCGATCAGAAAGCCGACGGCCAGCATAGCGCGGCCACGGCTACGTGTGGTGTGGTTGGTTGGTCGAGACATGGTCGGACTCCTCGGTGTTTTGTTGTCAGGCTGCCAAAATCGTAGCCGATCGTCGGGTGTAGCCTGGTGAGCGATTGGTACCCACGCGAGAAGAAACCACAACCAAAGTGTGCGAGATTTCGGGGGCAACGAAGCCGCCTCCGAGCCTCCACCATACAGCAAGTGATTCAGATGGATAAGGCGGGGCTAGCCGCCCCGTGCGCGGCGGCGAAGCGCGCCAATCAGGCGGCGGGCGCGTCGCAGCAGCGCGAGATGCGGCGCGAGCGCGCGCTCGTCGAGGTGCGCCAGGCTCGGGCGCGGCGGCGGCAGGTCGAAGCGCGCCGGCACGGCGATTGGCCGGCGCGGCCCGGCGCGCTCGCGCAGCTCGTCGGCGAAGGCGCGCCACTGGGCGGCGCTATGCTCGGGGGTATAGCCGGCGGCGATGCGCGCACGGGCCGCGTGCGACAGCTGCAGCCACAGCTCAGGGCTTTCGCGCAGGCGGCGCACTGCGGCCACAAACGCGTCCTCGCGATCGTCGACGAGCAGCCCGGTGATGCCGTGCTGCACCAGCTCGAGCGCGCCAGTCGGGGTGCTCAGGCAGATCGGCACAACCCCGCAGGCCATCGCTTCCATCACGGCCATGGGCAGCCCCTCCGAGTCCGAGAGCAGCACGAGCACGTGGCTGCGCAGCAGCTCGGCCTGGATCTGCTGGTTGTCGACGCTGCCGGCCAGGCGCACCGGCAGCCCCGCACCTTCGACGGCGAGCAGATCCTGCACCATGCGCCGCGAGGGGCCGTCGCCATAGAGCGCGCCGCTGGTCCCGGGCACGGCGCGCACAGCCCGGCAGATCGCGCGGGCCACGTCGAGCGAGCGCTTGTGCGTCTCGGCCAGGCGCCCGACGTACACCAGGCGCATTTCTTCGCCAGGCGGCTGCGCCTGCTCGCGCGGCAGCGGCGTGCCCGAGGTGACGCAGCGTATCATCGTGGTGGTGGCGCGGCCGCCGAGCCTGGCGCGCACGCGTGCCTCGACAAAGCGCGACACGCACACCAGGCCGTCGAGGCGGTACTCGGGCGGCCCGGCCACGAACTCGTCGATCAGCGCGTCGTAGAAGGCGTCGTCGCCGTGGATAGTGCCGATGGTGGTGATGCCGGCCGGGCGCAGCCAGCGCGTGGCGTAGTACGCCGGGGCGACATAATCGGGCGCGAGCACATCGGCGGCGTGGGCGTCGAGGTCGTGCAGCAGCGCGTGCAGCAGCGCCTCGGTGGATGCAGGGCGGGCGATCTGCGTGGTGGGCACGCCGCCGCGGCCGAGCGCCAGCGCGGTAGCTCCATCGGCGCGCCCGGCGGTGCGCAGCAGCAGCGCGCGTGGCGCGAGCCCCGGCCCGCGCAGCGCGGGCAGCAGCCGGCGCATCACGGTGTTTGGCCCGCCAATATGGTTAGGGCTATCGTAGGCGCAAAATGTGACGTTCATAGCGTTCAATTGGGCGAGCGCGCCAGCGACTTGAGCAGAAACATGGCCTGGCGTGCGAGATCGACCTCGGCGGCGCCGCGCAGCGGCGAGCGCTGAAACTGCCACCACACCCACGGGCCGAGCGCAGCCGAGAGCCGGCAGAGGGTGTACCAGCGCCGGCCGATTGCGCGCCGTAGCTCGGGCTCGGCGTAGGTGCCGGCGCGCTGGTTGGCCGCCAGCATGCGCTGCAGCCAGGCGTCGGCGGCGGCCACGAGCGCGCGCGTGGGCGTGAAGCGCGCGGTGCTGAGCGCCTCGTGGGCGGTCTGCTCGGCGGCGCTGGGCTCGAGCCCAAGCGCGCGCAAGAGCAGCACACGCACGCGCGCGGCGGCGGCATTCTGGGCGGCGCGCTGGCGCTGGCCTATTTGCGCGGCGTGCACGCGGTAGCGCAGCAGCACTTCGGGAATGTTCGCCAGCGCGCCGTGCTTGGCGAGCCGCAGCCACATGGCGTAATCTTCGGCGTGCTCGAATGCGCTGTCGTAGCGCAGCGCCTCGCGCCGCACGATCGCGGCGCGCAGCATACAGGCAGGGTGCGCCAGCACGTTGCGAAACAGCAGCTCGCAGCGGATCGCGGCATCGGCGATGGGGTAGCGCTCGACGCGCGCCGGCGCGTCGCCGAATGTCGCCACCCAGCTGCCGCACACCGCCACGCCGGGCTGGGCGTCCAGCAGCGCAACCTGGCGGGCCAGCCGCTCGGGCATGCAGATGTCGTCGGCGTCCATGCGCGCCAGGTAGCGGCCGCGCGCCAGCTCGAAGCCCTGGTTCAGGCGCGCGATCACGCCGGCGTTGCGCTCGCCGCGCACCACTTGCAGCCGGGCGTCGCGCGCGGCATACGCCGCGAGCAGCGCGTCGCTGCCGTCGGTCGAGGCGTCGTCAAGCGCGATCAGCTCGAACTCGGCAAATGTCTGCGCCAGCAGGCTATCGAGCGCGGCGGCCAGGTGAGCGGCGGCGTTGTACACCGGCATCACAACCGAAACCGCCGGGGGAGCTGTGGTATCGAAAGAGTGCATTTGCGATGTAGCCCAAACGTAGCTCTGGCGCCTCAGGCCAGCCCGGCGGCCTGCAGCACGTGGTCGATGCGCTGGTGCCACATGTGCTCGGCCTCGGTGCGGCGGGCGTAGGCGGCGGCGATCTTGGCGCGTGCCGGCTCGTTCTTTAGGTAGAAGCGCGCCAGCTCGGCACACTCCTCGAGCGTTTCAAACGGAATATACTCTTTGCCCGGCTCGTAGTAGGTATCGAGCGACGGCGCGCGGTGCGCCAGCATCAGCGTGCCGCTCAGGCCCATGTCGAACACACGGCTTTTGATCTGGCGGACATTCTGCTGCGAGCTGTCGAGCGGCGTGAACGAGATCTTCGAGCGATTCCAGAGCGCATTCACCTGCTCGAAGCTGATCGTGCTGAGCTCGTCGGCCAGCGTTGGCAGCGCGTACTTCAGCACATTCTGCTGCACGGCGCGGCGCGCGCGCTTCAGCGGCGACGCCGGGCGCGGCTCGTCGAACAGGTAGGTGCGCGTGCCTTTGCCGTAGGTCTTCAGCCCTGCTCGGCGCGCCAGCCAGCCGATCTGCGCGGCGCGGCTGCCGTACACCTGGCCCACAAAGCTAAAGTCGATATCTTTGGTCGCTGCGCGGCCATCCCAGAAGCCGGTGCAGGCCCACTGGGCGTGCAGCAGGTTCGGGTGGGCGGCTTTGTGCTGGGCATACACCTCGGGGCTATTGGTGACCATAAACGTGTACCAGGCAGCGCGCGGCTGCGAGTAGCTCGCCCAGCGCCACTCGTCGTCGCTGTTCCAGGCGATGATCGGGCAGTGCCGCCCGGCCTCGGCCAGCGTCTCTTGGCTGAACTCGTCGCGGTGGGTAGCCACAAACACCGCGTCGTAGCCGCCGCCACGCACCATCGCCAGGAACGCGCGGCTCAGCTGCTCGGGGCCGACGCGCGCGGCGGTGAGCCAGTCGAAGAAATCGACCTGGTGGCCGCGCGCCTGCGGCACCTTGTACAGGTAGTAGAACTGCGGCTCGACGCCGCGTGTCTGGCCGTAGTAGTAGTACGATGTGCACGACAGAATCTTCATCGCTTCTTGGCCGTCTCAATCATTTCTGCCAGCGTCTGGTCGATCGTGTAGGTGTAGTGCCACTCGGGGTAGTGGCGCTGGAACTTGCGTACATCGCTGACGTACCAAATGTGGTCGCCCTTGCGCGCCTGGTCGCTCAGCGTATAGCGCAGCCGGTGGCCGCTCAGCTCTTCGATCTTGGCGATCGCCTCGAGGATCGACACATTGGCGTAGCGCGACCCGCCCATATTGTACACTTCGCCAACGCGCGGCCGCTGGAAGAACTGCCAGAACGCCGCGATCAGATCGTGGCTGTGGATGTTGTCGCGCACCTGCTTGCCCTTGTAGCCGTTGATCGTGTAGGGTTTGCCCTTCACCGCGCACAGCACCAGGTAGGCCAGGAAGCCGTGAAGCTCGGCGCCGCTGTGGGCCGGGCCGGTCAGGCAGCCGCCACGGAACAGCCCGGTCTTCAGGCCGAAGTAGCGGCCATACTCCTGCGCGAGCATATCGGCGGCGACTTTGCTGACGCCAAACAGGCTGTGGGTGGTCTGGTCGAGGCTCATGGTCTCGTCGATGCCGTGGGCCGCGAACGGGTGGTCGTCGCGCACCTCCCAGCGCTGCTCGTGCTCGACCAGCGGCAGCTTATTCGGCGTATCGCCGTACACCTTGTTGGTGCTGGTGAAGATGAACACGGCCTCGGGGCAGTGCTGGCGGGTGGCCTCAAGCAGGTGCAGCGTGCCGTTGGCATTGACGGTGAAGTCGGTCAGCGGCTCGCGCGCGGCCCAATCGTGCGAGGGCTGCGCGGCGGTGTGGATCACGAGGGCGATCTCGTGGCCGTAGTGCCCGAACAGCGCACCGAGCTGGTCGCGGTCGCGGATATCAAAGGCGTAGTGGCGGTAGCGCGGGCAATCGGCCTGCAGCCGGCGCAAGTTCCAGGCGGTGCTGGCCTCTTGCCCGAAGAAATAGGCGCGCATATCGTTGTCGATGCCGGCCACCTCGTAGCCCTGGGCGTGGAAGAAGCGCACCGCCTCGCTGCCGATCAGGCCGGCCGAGCCGGTGACGAGTATCACTGATGCCATACAATTCCTCATTCTGCCGCGCGGCAGCGCCGCCGCGGACCCTAGCAGAGCGCAGAGCGAGTGGGCGTAGAGCGGAGAACAGTCGGTCTTGCTGATGCGCCCGGGTCACCCCACAGGATCACTATCTCTGCCCTGCGCTACGGTTGCGCGCTTTTGCGCAAACACGTGGCAGCCGAAGCACAGCAGCTCGGCCGAGCGGGTGTCGGCGGCCGAGAGGCGCGCCAGCGCGCGCAGCAGCACGCGCGAGGCCACTCGCTCCCACAGGCGCAGGCCGCCGCCGGCGTACTGCCCGGCCACGCGCGGCACCCGCCGCAGCTCCTGGCCGATGTACTCGAAGTAGTTGCCGTTGCGCTGGAAATCGAGCAGCTCGAAATCGTGCTGCGCCAGGTAGTGATCGTAGAAATAGCGGCTGAAGCCGGTGTAGAAATGGTAGGGCGCGAAGTGCGTAATGCTGCAGAATGGCGCGGTGATCAGCAGAAAGCCGCCGGGCCGCAGCAGCCGCGCGAACTCGGCCATGGCCTGGGCCGGGTGCGGGATATGCTCGAACACCTCGGTGCACATGATCGCGTCGAAGGCGCCGTCGGGCTCGGGGATGCGCGCGATGTCGCTCACGATGTCGAGCTTGCTCTGGTCCCAGCGGCCGGTCTGCAGCCCGACGCCGTTGCCCTGGCCGTCGTACTGCGCGAAGTCCTGCGCCACGTAGCGCAGGTGGCCGCAGAAGCGCTCGAACTGCCGCTCGCCGGCACCGGCGTCGAGCAAGCGCGCGCCGGCCGGGATCTTCTGCAGCGTCTGGGCGATCCAGGCCACGCGGGTCGATTCGTTCTGTGTGCCGACGCTCATGCGCGCTCCTTTACAAACCAGAAGCAGCCGCAGCCGTACGCCTGCGCGTCGGCCTGGGCGCGGGTGGCCGGCACGATCAGCCCGCCGTCGCGCGCGTGGTCGGGCACCAGCGCGAACTCGCGCAGCGCCAGCCCGGCGAACGCTTCTAGCACCTGGTCGTAGGCGTAGATGCGGTGTGCGTTAAACACCAGGCGCGGCCGGCCGACCGGCGTGACGAACAGCAGCGAGCCGCCCGGCGCCAGCACGCGCTTCAGCTCGGCGATCGCCTTCAGGTCGCCGTCGGGGTCGATCGGGTCGCCGTAGCGCCCGAGGCCGACGTGCTCGACGGTGTGCATGCACGAGATCGACTCGACGCTCGCGTCGGCAAACGGCAGCGCCAGCAGGTCGGCGAAGTGCGAGCTGAGGTTGTCCATGCTCAGGTCGGCCGGGCGGTAGTCGTAAAATTGCACCGGCACGAACGCCGACACAATCGCGCTGAAGTGCAGGGTCGACGAGATGTCGACGTGCAGCGCCGGGCGGGTGCGCGCCAGGACGCGCGCGGCCCAGGCGGGATGGTAGGTGTAGTGGCGGTCGAAGGGTGTGCGGGCGGTGCGGTCGAGCAGAAACGCGTGGCGCTCGGCCCAGCGCGCCGGGAAGCGCGGCGACGGCCCGGCCAGCCGCTGGTAGCGCGCGAAGTCGCGGCGGAATTCTGGGTAGGCGCGCGCGAGCTTCAGCATGCCAAGCAGCTGGCGCGCCGCTGGATTGTGCAAAATCGCCTGGAGCATAGGTTACTTGCGCTTTGGCAGCAGCGCGCGCGCCGCCTGCCGGTACGATTGCCGTGCGCGCGCCAGCAGGCCGGGCCGGCGCGGCTGGCTCTGGCGGAGCTGCGCGGTGGTGTAGTGCTGAAAGTAGCCGCGCAGCTCGGCCTCGGCGGCGGCCGGCGCCGAGATGATCACGTCTTCGAGCACAACTGTGTAGCGCCGGCCCCGCGCGTCGAGCGCGCGCAGCACCGCCGCGATATCGGGCCACTGCGTGGCCTGGTGCGGCTGCGGCGGCGGCGCCAAAAACAGCCGCGCGTCGTCGATCAGAATAAAGTGCTGCTCCTGGTCGCCGAGGATGATCGCGATCTCGTCGAGGATCGGGCACTCGTCGTTCGCGCCGTAGGTGGCGCCATCGCTCCAGTGCGCGTCGAGCCAGAAGATCGCTGGCGCGCCCAGCCGCGGCAGCAGCGCCGCCAGCTGCTCGCGGGTATGGCCGAACAGCAGTGTAATCTGCGGCACATGGCCGTGCGCCGCCAGCGCCTGCTGGTAGATCGGCTCGGCGAACTCGATCGTGAACACCTGGCGAAAGTGCTGGCTGGCCCAGCGCGCGGTGTTGCCGAGAAAGGTGCCGGTTTCGACGAACAGCGCCACGTGGTACTGGCGCAGCAGGTGTAGCACGATCGCCTCAGGCGGGCCTTGCCGGATATTACCCATACAACCACATCACCTTGCGCGCTAGCCAGCCGCTTCGATCTCGTACTTGCGCGCGTTCAACATCAGGCCGCCGCGCGCCGGGCTGATCGGCTGCTCGCCCGCCGCGATCTCACTCACCGACACGTGGCCCAGGCCGGGCACGTAGTAGAATGGCCGCCCGTGCGTCGAAAGCCCGACTGCGAACTGCAGCTCCGACGGCCCAAGCGGCAGGTCGCAGCAGAAGGCCACGCGGTAGCGCCCGGCCGGCAGATCTTTCGGCTGCGACCAGTAGGTGATCACCGGGATGCTGTCGATCGTCACAATGCCGACCGCGGCAGTCACCTGGCCGAGCGGCTTGTGCAGCTCGAACTCCAGCGTGATATTCCAGGGCTCGCCAAGCCTGAACTCGGCCTGCGGCTGGCCGGCGGGCGTTGTAAAGCCCAAGCTGAGCGCGGTGCCAGGCGCGCCGGCGCCGGATGCCGGCAGCTCGACCTGCGGCGCCAGGTCGGCCGCGCTCGACGCCAGGTACTGTGCGATCACCTGGTCGGTCGGACCGATCGCCGCGACCTGGCCGCCCTTCAGCATGATCGTCTGGCTGCAGAGCGTGCGCACGGCGGCCATGTTGTGGCTCACGAACAGCACGGTGCGGCCGGCGTTGGCCACGTCTTCCATCTTGCCCAGGCACTTTTTTTGAAACTGCGCATCGCCAACCGCCAGCACCTCGTCGACAATCAGGATCTCGGGGTCGAGATGCGCGGCGACGGCAAAGGCCAGGCGCAGGTACATGCCGCTGGAGTAGTGCTTCACCGGCGTGTCGATAAAGCGCTCGACCTCGGCGAACTCGACGATCTCGTCGAACTTGCGCTCGATCTCGGCGCGCCGCATGCCCAGAATGGTGCCGTTGAGAAAAATATTCTCGCCGCCGGTCAGCTCGGGGTGGAAGCCAGTGCCAACCTCGAGCAGCGTGCCGACGCGGCCGCGCAGCTCGGCGTAGCCCTCGGTCGGCTCGGTGATGCGCGAGAGCACCTTCAGCAGCGTGCTCTTGCCGGCGCCGTTGCGCCCGACGATGCCCACCACCTCGCCGCGGCGCACCTCGAACGACACGTCGCGCAGGGCCCAGAACGACTCGGTGCGCGGCCGTGGGCGGGCCTGGCCGCGCAGCAGCGCGCGCGCGCCGCGCACCGGCGCCAGCGCCATGTCGGCCAGCGTGTCGCGCAGCGTTTTGTAGCGCTCCTGCGGGCCGCCGATTGTGAATTGCTTGCCCAGGCCGTGGGCGCTGATGGCTATGTCCGACATATAGTTTTGTTAGGCGGTTTGCAAGTTTCCGGGTTCAGCCAGCTTGTACAGCCTATCGAATTTTGTTCGCATGTTTGTAAATGAGCGGACTTACGCGGTCGCCTGCGATATAGGCTCCTTCTGCCTGCGGCAGCAGGGTATTTCGCTTTCTTTTGTGCTCAGATGTTGGCGCTCTGCGCCAACATCTGAGCACCATCCATAAAAAAGTACCGCTCTGCCGAAGGCAAAAACGCGCACCGCATAAGTCCTGTAAGTCAGGCGGGTGAGGCGCTCGGCATTCTCCCTGCAACTTGCAACCTGCAGCGCTTACACCACATCCGCGAAATTCTTCTCCATCCGCCGGAAGTAGAACGCCCCGCTCACCAGGATGGCGAGGGCCGCCAGCGTCGACACCAGCACGATCAGGCCGGGCGCCGCGCCAGTGCCGAGCAGCGCCCAGCGAAAGCCCTCGACTACGCCGACCATCGGGTTGACGCCGTAGATCGCGCGCCAGCGCTCGGGCACGATGCTGCTGGGGTAGGCGATCGGGCTGGCGAACTGCCAGATCTGGATCAGAAACGGCACGACATAGCGCACGTCGCGAAACTCGACATTCAGCGCCGAGAGCCACAGGCCCACGCCTAGCGCGGTGACGAGCGCCAGCAGCAGCAGCAGCGGCAGCCACAGCACATTAAATGTCGGCGCCACCTGGTAGTACACCATCATGCCCAGCAGCACCACAAACGCCAGCACGAAATCGACGACGCCCGAGAGCACCGAGGCGATCGGCACTACCAGCCGTGGGAAGTAGACTTTTTTGATCAGGTTGGCGTTGCCCACCAGGCTGTTCGACGACTGGCTCAGCCCGTTGGCGAAGAACGTCCAGGGCACCAGCGCGGCGTAGGTATAGATCGAATAGTTGATCGGCACGGTTTTATCGAAGCCGCCGAGCGCGCCGAAGAATAGCGCGAACACCACCATGGTGAAGAATGGCTGGATGATCGCCCATGCCGCGCCCAGCGCCGTCTGCTTGTAGCGCACCTTCACGTCGCGCCAGATCAGGAAGTAGATCAGCTCGCGGTAGAACCATAGCTCGCGCAGCCGCAGCGCGATCCAGCCGCGCGATGGCTGGATGCGAATCAGCGGCGGCTCGCCGGCGCCGCTAGGGGCGGTGGGTGCGAGGTGCGGGCTGGTGTTTGGCAGCGGAGATTCGGCTGTTGGGCGGCTGCGCGCCCGCACGATGTTGTCGGAGTTGTCGGCCATAGGATGCATTATATCACGATCCAGCGTGCTGATGCCGTGCGCGCCGCGCGCGCCTGCCACGGCGGGTGTGGGCGTCGATCAGGCGCTCGAGCCGCGCCGGGTCGCCGCGCCGCGCGCGGGCTAGCTCGTGGCGCAGTGCTAGCGTCTCGCCCAGGTGGCGCCAGTTCCACAGCCACGCGCCCGGCAGATCTAGCTGGCGGCGTAGCACGATCTTTGCCACTGTTTTCAACGCCAGCGCCACGGCGAAAGGTACGGCCCGCCGCCAGCGCATGGTTTTCAGGTAGGTGCGCAGGCTATTTTTCGTGGCCTCGGCGTCCCAGCGGGCGCCGCCGCCGCTGCCGCCGCGCGGGTGGTACACCAGCGCCTCGAAGTCTTCGAGCACGCGCCAGCCCAGCAGCCAGGCGCGCCAGCACAGGTCGGTGTCTTCCCAGTAGAGGAAGAAGCGCTCGTCGAAGCCGCCCAGCTGCTGCCAGGCCGCGCGCCGGATCGCGAGCGCGCAGCCGGGCACTGCGGCGGTCTCGGCCACTAGCGTGGCCGCGCGCGGCGGCGGCTCGTCGGGGTAGAGCGTGGTTGGGCAGATGATCGCGGCGTCGGGGTGCGCGGCCAGGTGGCGCGTGAGCGCCGCCAGCCAGCCTGGCGTTACCGTCACGTCGGGGTTGAGAAACACCAGCAGCTCGCCGCGCGCCGCCTGCGCACCCTGGTTGCATGCCCGCCCGAAGCCGACGTTTTCGCGGTTGGCCAGCAGGCGCGCCTGCGGGAAGCGCGCGGCCACCAGCGCGGCCGTGCCGTCGGCCGAGGCGTTGTCGACGACGATCAGCTCGCGGGGCGCGTACTCGGCGGCGTCCAGCGCGGCCAGGCAGCCCGGCGCCAGCGCGGCGCTGTTGTACGTCACCACGATCAGCGATACCAGCGGCGCCCAGGCTGTGTCGGTCGGTTGGTTCACGGAAGCCTCAGCTATCGCGCCGGCGCGTGTCGCCGGGCACTTGTTATGATACCACCGGGCGGCGTTTTTCGGCTGAGCGCGCCGCACTGGCAGCCGCAACAGTGCTATAATGGGCGGCACCCCAGTGTTGGTTTGCCAGCTGCTATTGGCCCGTCTGCGCGCTGCGGGCGCGCCGCACGAGGAATCAGGTGATGATCGACGACAAACCCCAGCACGAATGCGGCATTTTCGGCATCTACGCGCCCGACGAAGACGTGGCGCGTTTGACGTTTTTTGGCCTGTACTCGTTGCAGCACCGCGGCCAGGAAAGCGCCGGCATCGCCGTATCGGACGGGCGGCGCATCAGCATGCACAAAGAGATGGGCCTGGTGGCCCAGGTGTTCGACGAAGCCAGCCTGCGGCCGCTGCACGGCCAGCTGGCGATCGGCCATACGCGCTACTCGACCACCGGCTCGTCGAAGCTGCAAAACGCCCAGCCTTTTGTCGTCGAGAGCGCGCTTGGGCCGCTGGCGGTGGGCCACAACGGCAACCTCACCAATGCCCACGATCTGCGCCAGGAGCTGCTGCATCGCGGCGTCGGGCTCACCTCCACCAGCGACAGCGAAGTGATCACCCAGATGCTGGCGGGCGGCGAGGGCCGCAGCTGGGACGAGAAGCTGCGCGTGTTTATGGTGCGTGCGCAGGGCGCCTACTGCCTGACGGTGCTGACGCGCGACCAGCTGTACGCCGTGCGCGACCCGTGGGGCCTACACCCGCTGTGCATCGGGCGGCTGGGCGAGCAGGGCTGGGTTGTGGCCTCTGAAAGCTGCGCGCTCGCAACGATTGGCGCCCAGCTGGTGCGCGAGATCGAGCCCGGCGAGATCGTCGCGGTGGGCGAGGGCGGCCCGCGCACGGTGGCGCGCATGCCTGCGCCCAAGCGCGCGATGTGCTTGTTTGAGTATATCTACTTTGCCCGCCCCGACAGCCTGATCGACGGCCAGACGCTGCACGCCGCGCGGGTGGCCCAGGGCCGCGAGCTGGCGCGCGAGGCGCGCGCCGATGCCGATATCGTCATCCCCGTGCCGGACAGCGCCGTGCCGGCGGCGATCGGCTACGCGCAGGAGGCCAACATCCCCTACAGCGAGGGCCTGATCAAAAATCGCTACATCGGCCGCACGTTCATCCAGCCCGACGATCGGCTGCGCAAGGTCGGCATCCAGCTGAAGTTCAACCCGCTGGCCGATAACCTGGCCGGCAGGCGCGTGGTGCTGATCGACGACAGCATTGTGCGCGGCAACACCTCGGGCCCGATCGTGCGGCTGCTGCGCGACGCCGGCGCGCGCGAGGTGCATATGCGCGTGTCGTCGCCGCCCATCCGCCACCCCTGCTTTCTCGGCGTCGATATGGCTACCTACCCCGAGCTGATCGCTCACCGCATGAGCATCGCCGAGATCCAGGATTTCCTCGGCGTCGACAGCCTGGCCTACCTCAGTCTCGAGGGCCTGATCCGCGCTACTGGCCACGCCGAGGCCGGCTTCTGCCGTGGATGCTTCACCGGCAAGTACCCGGTCGATGTTCAGCTGCTGGAAAAGGAAGCCTTCGAGCGTTGAGCCAGGCAGGCCGAGAGATAGGAGGGCGAGGGGCGGGGATGAGGAACGATGGCCTTCTGTGTCGCCGTGCCTGCTTGGCTTTTCGAGAAAGCCGTACGCTGCGTGAGTAACAACGATTTCGGCGAGCGTCTGCTCAAGCTCTACGACGCGCTGGCGGGGCATTTCGCCCACGAGCCGCACTGGTGGCCGATCGTCACCGATGCGCCGCAGTTCGAGATGATCGTGGGGGCGGTGCTGGTGCAGCAGACGCGCTGGGAAACGGTTGAAGCGGCGATTGTGCGGATGCACGAGGCCGGGCTGATGCGCCCGCAGGCGCTGGCCGCGGCCGATACGCAGGCGCTGGCCGCGCTGATCCGGCCTTGCGCGTTTCAGGGGCAGAAGGCGCTTGGGCTGCAAATGATCGCGCGCTACTTGGCCGAGCGCTACGGCGGCGATGTGGGCGCGCTGCTGCGCCAGCCGCGCGCCCCGCTGCGCGCCGAGCTGATGGCGATGCCGCGGGTCGGCCAGGAGACTGCCGACACGATCATGCTCTACGCCGGCGGGCACCCGGTGTTTATTGTGGATGCCTACGCGCGCCGGCTGCTGGCCCGGCTTGGCCTGCTGCCCAGCTTCGACTTCGCCCGCGCGCCCTACGACACCGTGCAAACCCTGGTGGAAGCTGCGGCTACCACGATCGTGCCTGCCCTGCCGGTATCGCTCACCGAGTTTTTCTGGAATTTTCACGCGCTGATTATCGAAGAGTGCATCCACCACTGCCTGGCGAACAATCCGCGCCAGGATCGGCCGGGCTTGCGGCGCGCGTTTGTCGACCCGCGCAAGTGTGCCGAGCACTGCCTTGAGTGCGCGGGCTGCCCGCTGCGCGCCATGTGCGCGTCGTACCACCCGAGGGGCTGAAGGCGCCAGAGCGAGGAGATCGGCGCAGCGGCGGGGCGGCAAGCCGCCCCGCCGCTGTGTGCTCGCTGGGGCAGTGTAGCTATAAAGGAGCAGCAGCATCCGGGCTCGGCCGGAACGCCAGCTCCCATAGCCATGCGCCATGCTCGCCGCGCCGGCCATACCACACCGCAGCGGTTGGCGCGCAGTTGCCATTGTCGTAAACGTGTGGCTTGAGGTCGATCCGGTCGTTGGAGGTGTGCTCGAGCAGCGAGCGGATCGGTGCGCCGTGGCTCACCAGCGCCACCCGCCGCAGCTGGCTGTCGTCGAGCTGCGCCAGCACCTCGGCGGTGCGCGCGCGGATCTGGTTCATCTTTTCGCCCGGCGCGCCCTCGCGCAGCCCCTCGGCGAACACGATCGGCAGCTCCAGCGCCCGCGCGATCGCCTCGGCCGTCTGGCGGGTGCGGATGAATGGCGACGCCAGCAGCCGCTCGATCCCGCGGCCGCGCAGCCAGGCGCCGGTTTGCTCGGCCTCGCGCTCGCCGATGGGCGTCAGCGGCGGGCCGGGCGGCGTGTGGTACGGCACCGCGCTGGTGCGGTCGGGCGCGGCGTGGCGCACCAGGTACAGTTCTTCAAGCATGCTCTTTCGTCACTTGGGTGATAGTTTGAGCTTTACAATCCTGCGAGGTTTGGAGGGCCTTAGTCCTCCAAGATTTCACATGCTTTGTGCCGCTCGATAAAGCGCAATGTGCTTCATCGCGCGGTATAAGCAATGTTTTGGCGCGTCGAAGCCGCCCCAGGCCCCACCACACTGTAAAGGCGGCAGCCACGTGGCTGCCGCCGGCGGTATTGTAGCAGAAAATCGTGTAACTGGCTTGGCCGGTTTTTCTGGTATAGTATGAAGCACCTCTTCTATCACGCGCGCCCTGCACCGCCTTTGGCGGCGCTCGCGTGTCGCACGGTGCGCAAGCTCGGCAGCCATCCGGGCGAGCGCAGCTCACAAGCCCGGTGTGGCCGAAGATTGGCATCCTTGTTTACACCAACCGCGAGGCCATAGGCAATGGTTATTGGCGATTGGCTCGGGCATCGCGAGCAGCTCAGCCCCGATAAAGTCGCGCTGGTCGATCTGGCCGGCGGCGAGCGACGGCTGGTGACATACCGCGCGTGGAATCGCGCGGCCAACCGCACGGCCGCGCTGCTGCGCGCGCGCCTGGGCGTGCGCAAGGGCGATCGCGTGGCCGTGCTGGCGCACAACTGCGCCGAGTACCTCGATATCTGGTTCGCCTGCGGCAAGCTTGGCGCGATCCTGCAGAACCTGAACTGGCGCCTCACCCCGCCCGAGCTGGCCGCGCTGATCGCCGACGCCCAGCCGCGCGCCCTCGTGTACGGCCCCGACTTCGCGGCCCAGGCCGAGGCGCTGCGCAGCCAGGCGCCCGGCGTGCGGTTCGTGGCGCTTGGCCCGGCGCTCGCCCACCCCGCCGACACGCCATTCGCCGAGCGTGACGCGCTGCCCGACGCGCCGCCACCGCCGGTCGATGTGGGCTGGAATGACGCGTGGGTGATCTGCTATACCGGCGGTACCACCGGCCTGCCCAAGGGCGCGCTGCTGACCCACCGCGCGATCACGTGGAACGCGATCAACACCAACACCAGCTGGGGCCTCGCGCCCGATGATGTCGCCATTCTGAATGCCCCGCTGTTCCATACCGGCGGCCTGAACGTGTTCACCGCGCCGCTCGTACACATCGGCGGCACCTCGATCGTCTGCCGTGGCTTCGACTGCGACCAGGTGTACGACCTGGTGCGCGACGCGGGCGTGACGCTGTTCTTTGGCGTGCCGACGATGTTCATCGCGCTGCAGCAGCACGCGCGCTGGCCCGAGGCCGATTGGAGCCGGCTGAAGCTGGTGATCAGCGGCGGCGCGCCCTGCCCGCTGCCGGTGTTCGAGCGTTTCTGGGAGCGCGGCGTCGACTTCAAGACCGGCTATGGCCTCACCGAGGCCGGGCCAAACACCTTCTGGCTGCCGCGCGCCGACGTGCGCCGCAAGCCTGGGGCGGTCGGCTTCCCGCTGATGCACATCGACACCCGCATTGTAGCCCCCGACGGGCGCGAGTGCGCGGCCGACGAGCCGGGCGAGCTGCTGATCCGCGGGCCGCACATGTGCGCCGGCTACTGGAACCGGCCCGACGATACCGCCAGCGCGATCGTGAATGGCTGGCTGCACACCGGCGACCTGGCGCGGCGCGACGCCGAGGGCTGCCACTGGATCGTCGGGCGGCTGAAAGATGTTATTATCTCGGGCGGCGAAAACATCTACCCGGCCGAAGTCGAGAATGTGCTGGCCGCGCACCCGGCCGTGGCCGAAGCCGCGCTGATCGGCGTGCCCGACGCCGCCTGGGGCGAGGTTGGCCGTGCGGTGGTGGTGGCGCGGCCGGGCAGCGCGCTGGCCGAAGACGAGCTGCTCGCCTTCTGCCGCGAGCGCCTGGCGCGCTACAAGATCCCTAAGCGCGTGGTGCTGGCGCCCGAGCTGCCGCGCACCGGCGCGGGCAAGGTCGATAAGCTTGAGCTGCAGCGCCGCTACGGCGCATAGCCCGGCTATTCCTCGCTGCGGCGAGAGGGCGGTCAAATCACAGGACTTACGCGGTGCGCGTTTTTGCCTTCGGCAGAGCGGTACTTTTTCATGGATGGTGCTGAGATTGTGGCGCAAAGCGCCAACATCTCAGCACAAAGGAAAGAACAGTACCATGCTGCCGCAGGCACAACAAGCCCATATCGCAGGCGACCGCGTAAATCTTGTCAAATCAGAACAGAGCGAGGGCGTGATGCCGTTTGTCGATGCTGGCGACCTGCGCGTGCACTACCTCGAGCACGGCGCGGGCGAGCCGATCGTGTTTGTGCATGGCAACTGGGCTAGCGCCAGCTGGTGGGAGCCGGCGCTGGCGCGCTTGCCGCAGGGCTGGCGCGGCCTGGCCTACGATATGCGCGGGCGCGGCCAGACCGCCGGGCCTGATTCGAGCTACA
Source organism: Kouleothrix sp. (assembly GCF_046328425.1). Lineage (NCBI taxonomy): Bacteria > Bacillati > Chloroflexota > Chloroflexia > Chloroflexales > Roseiflexaceae > Kouleothrix > Kouleothrix sp. The sequence continues at coordinate 170,922 of NZ_JAXLWP010000008.1, read as the reverse complement.
GCGTGGCCGCGCTGGCCGCCGACCTTGCCGCGTTTATGGATGCGCTGGGGCTCGCGAGCGCGCACCTGGTGGGCCATTCGCTTGGCAGCGCGGTGGTGCTGCAGCTCGCGCTCGAGCAGCCCGAGCGCGCGCGCACGCTCGTGGCAGTGGCGCCGCCTTGGGTCGATGGGATGCCGCTGCCTGAAGGCGCCGAGGCGCGACAGCGCGCGCTGAAGGCCGACCCGGCCATGTTTGCCCAGGCGCTGAAGGCGATTGCGCCGGCCGTGGCCGACGACGCGTACTGGCGGCGGCTGGTGGCCGAAGGGCACCAGCAGCGGCTCGCAGCTGTGCTTGGCAACCTGCCGGCGCTGGCCGAGTGGCGGCCGGGCAGGCGGCTACGTGCCGCCGGCGCGCGTGCGCTGGTGCTGGCCGGCGAGCACGACATCCTGGTGACCGACGCGGTGTCGGCGCGCGCGGCCGAGGCGTTGGGCTGCCGCCGCATCGTACTGCCAGGCGTCGGCCACTCGCCACCTATCGAGGCGCCCGATCAGTTCGTGGCCGCGCTGCTGGCGCACATTCGATAGGATTAGGACATCATTGGAAATAGAAGCGGCCGGCTAGCCGCACCGCACCAAGCCACAACAGCAGAAGGAGCACCACAGTGGGCAGCATCCCAACTCTTCCCGGCGTCACCTCGCAGATGATCGACACCCCACGTATTACCACGCACGCGCTATTCAGCGGGCCAGGCGATGGCACCCCGGTGCTGTTCATCCACGGCAACGCCTCGTCGTCCACCTATTGGGAAGAAACCATGCTGGCGCTGCCGCCTGGCTTCCGCGCCATCGCGCCCGACCTGCGCGGCTATGGCGACACCGAGGACAAGCTGCTCGACGCGACGCGCGGCCTCGACGAGTGGGTCGACGACCTGCTGAGCCTTGTCGACACGCTCGGTATCGAGCGCTTCCATGTAGTCGGGCACTCGCTGGGCGGCGCGATCGTGTTCAGCCTGATCGCCGCCGCGCCCGCGCGCGTGCTGACGGCCACGCTGGCCGCGCCCGGCTCGCCCTACGGCTTTGGCGGCAGCAAAGGGCTAGACGGCGCGCCCTGCTACGATGATTTTGCCGGCTCAGGCGGCGGCGTAGTGAACCCCGAGTTCGCGCGCCTGCTTGGCGAGGGCGACCGCAGCACCGATAACCCGCAGGGCTCGCCGCGCGTGGTGATGAACAGCTTCTACTGGAAGCCGCCGTTCCGCCCGGCGCGCGAGGAAGATCTGCTGTCGTCGCTGCTGAGCGAGAAGGTCGGCTCCGACAAGTACCCCGGCGATTTCGTGGCCTCGGCCAACTGGCCCGGGATCGCGCCAGGCGTGCTTGGTCCGGTGAACGCAATGTCGCCAAAGTATGTCGGCGACAGCGTGCAGCGCTTCGTGGCTGCCAGCCCCAAGCCGCCGGTGCTGTGGGTGCGCGGCGCCGACGACCAGATCGTGTCGGATAATTCGTTTTTTGAGTTCGGCACCCTGGGCAAGTTCGGCATCGTGCCGGGCTGGCCGGGCGACGAAGTTTACCCGCAGCAGCCAATGGTGAGCCAGACGCGCGCCGTGCTGGAAGCGTACCAGGCGAATGGCGGCTGGTTCAGCGAGCAGGTGTTCGCGGATGTCGGCCATACGCCGTATATCGAGAAGCCGGCTGAGTTCAATGCGCTGCTGGCCGAGCATCTGGCGCGCGCCTCGTAGTACCAAACCCGGCTGATCGCTTGCTTTATGCTAGGGTCGGGGGCGGCAAAGCCGCCCTTGGTGCTGCATGGTGAGGGTTCGGGGGCGGCTTTGCCGCCCCCGAATTTCTTTTTGTGATGCCCTGCTCGGCTTCGCCAGGCAGGGCATCACAAAACAGAATTGGTGTAACAGCCTATTGACAGCTGAACGTCACACTGCTATAATTACAGCTAAATAACAGCATTGCTGTCAATGGAGTGTTATGCAGCTATTAATCATTGGTGGCACAGTTTTCTTAGGCCGGCATCTGGTCGAAGCTGCAGTGGCGCGCGGGCACAGCGTGGTGCTGTTTAATCGCGGCCAGCACAACGCCGATCTGTTTCCCGAGCTAGAGAAGCTGCGCGGCGACCGCGACCCGAGCCAGGATGCGGGGCGCGGGCTGGCGCAACTGCGCGCCCGGCATTGGGATGCGGTGATCGACACTAGCGGCTACGTGCCGCGCGTGGTGCGCGCCGCCGCCGAAGCGCTTGCCGGTGCGGCACACTACACGTTTATCTCCACCATCTCGGTCTACCCGCATTTTCGTGTGGCCGGCATCGACGAGCACGTGCCGGTGGCGACGCTCGATGATCCGACCGTGGAAGATGTGACGGGCGAAACATACGGCCCGCTCAAAGCGCAGTGCGAGGCCGAAGTTTCACGCGTTTTCGGCGAGCGGGCGCTGATCATCCGCCCGGGGCTGATCGTTGGCCCGCACGATCCGAGCGACCGCTTCACCTACTGGGTCGATCGGGTCGCGCGCGGCGGCGAGGTGCTGGCGCCACAGCCGCCTGGCCGGCCGGTGCAGCTGATCGACGCGCGCGACCTTGCGGCCTGGACGATCCAGCAGGTCGAGGCGCGCCAGGCTGGCGTCTACAATGCTACTGGCCCAGCCACGCCGCTTGGCTTTGAGCAGCTGCTGGAAACATGCCGCGCGGCGGCGGGCGGCGACGCGCGCTTCACCTGGGTTAGCGAAGAATTTCTGCTCGAGCAGGGGGTTGAGCCGTGGGTCGGTCTGCCGCTGTGGATCCCCAGCAGCGACGCCGACACGCTTGGCTTTGGCAGCGTCAGCTGCTCGAAGGCGCTGAGCGCGGGGCTGGCGTTTCGCGAGCTTGCCGCGACGGTGCGCGACACGCTGGCCTGGTGCGCGGCGCGTGGGGCCGAGCACCAGTGGCGCGCCGGCATCGGCCCCGCGCGCGAGCGCGAGCTGCTCGGCGCCTGGCACGCGCGCGGAGGGTAGGCGGGCATGGCCGAGGAAACACTCTATACTATTGGCGAGCTCGCCGAGCTGGCTGGAGTCACGCCGCGCACCATTCGCTACTACACCGCCGAAGGGCTGCTGCCGCGGCCCGACGCGCGCGGCCAGTACGCGCTGTATAGCCCCGAGCATTTGCTGCGACTCCGGCTGATCGGCCAGCTGAAAGCGGGCTATTTGCCGCTCGGCGCGATCAAAGCGCGGATCGAGCATCTGTCGGCCGATGAGATCCGCACGCTACTGGGGCAGCAAGAGCCGCCACCCCCGCCCGACAGCGCCGCAGAGTACGTCGCACGGCTGCTGAGCGCTCCGGCACGCCAGCAGCTGGCCGAGGCGCCGCTGCCCTATCAGCTGCCTGGAGCGCCGCCTTGCGGTAGCGTCGCGCAGCCCCAGGCCAACCTGGCCGCCGCAGCGCCTGCTCAGCCGATGCCACCACACCGGCTCGCCGAGATGCCGGCGCCCGCTCCGGCTCTGGCGGTCGCGCTACAGGCGCCGCGCGCCGAAATGGCGATCGCAGATGCCGACCAGTGGCGGCGGATCACGATTGAGCCAGGGGTTGAGCTGCACATACGCGAGCCACTGAACGACCAGCAGCGCCGCGCGGTTGAGCGCCTGATCGCGTTTGGGCGCACGCTGTTCGGGCGCGAAAGCTCCTAATACGCTGTTCGCTCGATCACTTCTAGATCGTGTTGCACTACGTGGCGAAGCCACGTAGTGCAACACAATAAGCTGGGGGCGGCTTCGCCGCCCCCAAACCCCCACCAAAGTGTCAGTAATCAAGCGAATATGCTACCTGAGGAGGGCACCATGGACGAGCAAGTACTGAAGCTTACCGCAAGCGCCGACCGGCGCCTGGTGGCGTGCGAGGTATCGTCGCAGCGCACCGTCGAGTGGGCGATCAGCGCGGCTGAGCTGCCGCGCCATGCCAATCGCGCGCCGCTCAATATTGCGCTGATCCTCGATCGCAGCGGCTCGATGCAGGGCGAGAAGCTGCGGAATGTGCAGCATGCCGCGAAGTATGTGCTCGATCTGCTCGACGAGCGCGACCGCGTCGCACTTGTCGCCTACGACGACCAGGTATCGCTGGTGGCCAGGAGCACGCCGGTGACGGCGGCGCAGCGCGATGTCCTGAAGCGCGCGGTCGATGCGCTGCGGCCCGGCGGATGGACCGACCTGTCGGGTGGCTGGGTCACCGGCTGCCACGAGGTTGCGGCCTACCAATCGAGCGCTGGTGTCAACCGCGCGCTGCTGCTCACCGATGGCCTGGCGAACCGCGGTATCACCGACGTCGAAGAACTGGCCCACCACGCCAGCGAGCTGCGCGTGCGCGGCGTGGCGACATCGGCATTCGGCGTTGGCCTTGGGTTCAACGAGCAGCTGCTGGCCGCGCTGGCCGAACAGGGCGGCGGGCACTTCTACTATATCGAGCGGGCCGAGCAGATCGCCGAAGTATTTCGCCGCGAGCTGGGCGAATTACTGACGGTAGTAGTGCGCGAGGTGTTTGTCACGATCACCGTACCGCGCGGTGTCACGGTTGAGCTGCTGGGCGACTTGCCACACGAGCGCGTGGGCGACCGCCTCCGCATCTTCCTGGGCGATCTGTGCGCTGGTGAGCGGCGCCTGCTTTACACGCGGGTACTGACACCGCCGGACGCGTCGGGTGCGAGCGTGGCGCTCGCCGGCACACTGTGCTACGCCGATCTCGATGGCCGGACGGCTACCGTTGAGGCTACCGTGGCGTTCAGCTATGCGCCCGAGGCCGACGTATTGCGCCTGCCGCTGGCCGAGGAGCTGCTGCGGCGCGCGAGCGAAATTGAGCTTGCGGCCAGCACAGTGCGGGCGCTGCGGCTCGAGCGGGCCGGCCAGCCTGGGCAGGCGCGGGCGCTGCTGCTGCAGTCGCTGGCCGCAGCTGCGCCGTACTTGGCCGCGCCTGCTGCCGCGCAGTACAGCGCGCTGGCCGAGCAGATGGGCGATGGTATGAGCGAAGGCCAGCGCAAAGCGACGCATTTTGCGGCTTATCAGGCACGCCAATCGCGCAAGTAGCGCTAGCTACGCCTCGGGCTCGAGGTAGAAGCTCAAGGGGTAGCCGGCCGAGCGCGCGGCGCTATGGGCGTTATACACCCGCTCGCGCGCTTCGGCATATGGCAGCGTCGCGACGTATGCCTCACCCTGGTGGTGCGCCTGAAGCATGACGCTCTCCGCGCGCTCGATCGAAAGATCGAAGATCGTCAAGAGCACCAGGATCACGAACTCCATCGGCGTGATATCATCGTTCTCGATAATGACGCGATATGGGCTCTCTAGCTCTTCGTCGCTGACGAGAACCAGCTCGATTCCAGTGGTTGTTTTTGGCTGTGCGACGTCTATTGGTACGGTCATAGGGCTTGTATACGTCCGTCATCTACGCGGCTGCGCTCCGGGCGGCCTGGGCTTTGCGATGGAGCCGATCTGTGCGAACAAGCGCTTGATCAGCGCCCCGCGAATGCTCAGCCAGTCGCGGTCCAGGTCGCTGGGCGTGGCGCCGCTAGTGCGGCTGTAGCGCTCGCCGACATACGCATCGACGATGCGGGTGATTGCGGCCTGCTGCTCGGGTAGCTGGCGCTCCAGCTCGCGGCCGTACTCGTATGGCGTACGGTGCTCATTATACGGCAGTCCAGCCCAGTTTGCCAGGCGTGTCAGCCGGGTGTAGGCAGCGCTGGCAGGCGAGAGACCCTGAACTTCGCGGCGCAGCGACAGGAAGAATAGCCCGACACCGGCAAGCAGCGCGGCCAGCACCCCACCGCCGATCACTAGCTGGCGTAGCTGCTCGCGCGCCTGGCGCTCGGCCTGGGCTCGCCGCAGATCTTCAAGCGAGGCCGACGTGCCGCCTTGTTTCAGGCGCTCTTCTTCGAGCAGGCGGCGTAGCCGCTCTTCAGCGTCATTCTGGCTGATCGGCGGCACGCTTGGCCCGGCACTCGGGTCGGCCGGGTCGGCGAGCGGCAGGGCCGGCCGCACTGGCACGCTGGCGTACGAGGCCGGCGTTGGCTCGAAGCGCTGCCAGCCATAGCCGGGAAAATACACCTCGGGCCAGCTGTGCCCCACGCTTTCGCGCACGATATAAGCATTCTGCTGCGGGTCGAGCGCGCCGCCGGCATAGCCCTGCGCTAAGCGCGCCGGAACGTTGAGCGAGCGAAGCAGCACCACCATGGCGGTAGCAAAATCGTCGCAGTAGCCGCGCTGGGCGCTGAAGAGGAAGTAATCGACCCAGTCGCGATCTTCCGGCGGCCGCGGCCGGGTTTCATCGTATTTCAGGGTACGCAGGTAACTCTCGATCGCTTTAGCCCGGTCGTATGGCGCAACAGCACCAACCTGCTGCACAATCTCGATCGCCTTGGCGCGCGTGCGGTCGGTGAGCGTGTCTGGCAGCTGGAGGTAGTGTGATTTCACCCAGTCGGGGTAGCTGTCGCCGGCCTGGCGCAGGCTCTGCTCGTCGACCGTCGATATATACGTCGAGACGGTATAGACGGTGGTAGGCTGCAATGGGCTTTCGGCAAACACCGCGGCGATCTCGTCGAAATTCGGCACCGGGTTGCCACTGTTGGCCGTCAGAAAGCCGTTCTGGATCAGCACGGGGATGGTTGCCGACGAGAACTCGCCGCCGAAGATCATCAGGTCGGTATTCGCCTGGTTGACGATTTCAACAGTCTGGGTGATCAGAGTGCGGCCGGCCAGGTCGGCCTGCGGCACGGCTGTGTTCGGCGCGATCGGGCTGCGCGCCTGGATCTCGGTCGAGTAATCGAGTGCGGCGCGCGCGCGCTCGCCGACGGTGCTATCCCACCCTTGGCCAGTGTAGCGGTCTTTGGTCACTGCACGCCAGTACTCGTACTTCGGCGAGCGGATGCGCAGGACCTCGGTGTCGCCGAGCGCGCGCGGCCCGCCGGCCCGCACTGTGCCAGTTGCGAAGTTGCCGCCGCCGCTTCCGGGCGGCGCGTTAATGGTGCTGAAGGCTTTCTCCCAGCCCTCGCGCGCGGCCGTCAGCGGCAGGCTGATCGTGCGCCAGACCTGCGCCACCTGCGTGTTGCTGACGGTGCCGGGCAGCAGGCTGGTCACCAGCACGATCAGGCTGCAGAACAGCGTGGCGGCCACGAGAAAGCGCCAGGGCATGAACTCGGGGTACTCGACGGCCGAGGCTTGCCAGCGCTGCTGGTGGCGCACAATGTTCTGGTGCACAATCACCAGCAGCGCGCTGCCGAGAAATAGGAAGAACAGCTGGTTGGGCTTTGGCGAGGCAAAGGTGTAGTTCACCAAGATCGTAAATGCGTTCAGCACTACCGCCCACCAGGCGCGGTGCGAGCGAAACAGCAGCCAGCCGGTGGCGTAGCCGAGCGCCCACATGAGCAGCGCCAGCGCCACCACGAACAGCACAATATCTTCGCCACGCCCACCGGCGCCGAGCACGCGCAGCCAGATGATCATGCGAATCATGATCTCGCTGGCCCAGTCGCCCCAGGTCAGCAGCCGCGCGCCCAGCGCCGGCCCTAGCTCGTGGCCAACTTCGCGCACCAGCAAGGCGCCGCTGTTCTGCACCGCCCAGGCCACCCCCAGCGCCGCGCTGAGCAGATGCGCCAGCCAGCCCGGTAGCCAGCGCAGCTGAGCGAAGACGATCCCCAGCAGCAGCGCCGGCAGCGCTACAACCGTCAGAATATTCAGCCCCTCGGCCCAGTTCGATATGGCGATGCTACGCGTGACCGACCAGAGCATCAGCGCGGCCAGGATGCCGCCCGGCACCACCACCGGCAGATTCCAGCGCAGATACCATGGAATATATGGCCGCGCGGCCCGTGTTGTTGCTACCATCGCTATGAAACGCTTTCGGGGCGCATGCGCCGGCTTAGCAGCCGCATGCCCCTGGAAGTAACTAAATCATTTCGCCGCCGTCATAGGTTATGACGGATGCGGCAGCTTAAATATTTCGCAGGAATTACGCCAGACTGCCGCGGCCAGGCTTTCAAGCGGGATCTCGCGCAGCGCGGCGAGCCGTTCGGCAACGTAGCGCACATGCGCAGGCTCGTTGCGCCGGCCGCGCAGCGGGTGCGGCGCGAGGTAGGGGCAGTCTGTTTCGGTGAGTATCCGGTCGAGCGGCGCACGGCGCGCCACCTCGTGCAGGTCGGTGGCCTTGGCGAACGTCACCGGGCCGCTGAAGGATAGGAAGAAGCCAACGTCAAGGCAGGCCTGGGCGTACGGCCAGTCGCCCGAGAATGAGTGCATGATGCCGGGCTGACCGCGCGCGGCGTCCTGCAAGATTCGCACGGTGTCGGCCTGCGCGTCGCGGCTGTGGATCACTACCGGCAGCTCGCGCGCGCGCGCCAGCGCAAGCTGGCGCCGAAACAGCTGTTCTTGCAGCTCGTGCGGCGCGCGGTCGTGGTAGTAGTCGAGCCCGATCTCGCCGATCGCCACCACCTTCGGGTGCGCGGCAAGGCGCTCGATCTCGGCCAGCCAGCCCGCGTCGGCCTCGGCGGCATAGTGCGGCTGGATGCCAACCGCCGCGAAGATCCGCGCGTCGCTCTCGGCGAGCGCCACCGCCGCGCGCGACGACACAAGGTCGTAGCCGATCTCGACCATACGCGCCACGCCGGCGCCAAGGGCGCGCTCGAACACCGCCGCCCGATCTTCATCGAACTGCGGGCTGTGCAGGTGCATATGTGTGTCGATCAACCCGGTAGGCGCAGTCATAGGCGACATTGTACCACGGAACCAGGCGCCGCCCAGGTGAGAGAACAATGAAGATTATTTGGCCGCTGTGATACAATACATTGGCAGATGCCGTGAATCGTCGGTGTTCGCACAATCGGCCTAAGCCGATGCCAGTTAGCACCAAGCCAATGACAACTCCGACGCGCGTACTGGTCGTTGAGGACGACTACCATATCTCGAAGCTGATCACGGTGCTGTTGCAGGACGCCGAATACGAGACGCTCGTGGCCAATACTGCTAGTAGGGCGCTGGCGCTGCTGGAAACCGATCAGCCCGATCTTGTGATTCTCGATTGGATGCTGCCGGATATGCCCGGCGACCGGGTGTGCCAGGCGATCAAGGCGCGCACCGCCAGCGTCTTCCTGCCGGTTCTGATGCTCACCGCCCGCGCGACTCTTGCCGACCGCATCGCCGGCCTCGACGCTGGCGCCGATGATTACCTGACCAAGCCATTCCATAACGACGAGCTGCTGGCGCGCGCGCGCGCGCTGCTGCGCATCCGCAAGGCCGAGCTGGCGCGCGCCGAAGCGCTTAGCGAGCTCGAGCGCCGCCACCAGGAGCTGAAGCTCGCCTACGATCAGCTGCGCTCGACGCAGGCCCAGCTGATTCAAACCTCGAAGATGGCCGCGCTCGGCGAGCTGGTCGCCGGGGTCGCCCACGAGCTGAACAACCCGCTGGCGATCATTCTTGGCAATGCCGAGCTACTGCCCGAGCCGGCCAATGAGGACGATCGCCGCGCCGTGCAGCAGATCATCAACGCCACCCAGCGCGGCCGTAAGGTCGTGCAGAGCCTGGTGACGTTCGCGCGCCACGACAAGATCGAGCTGGATTGGCATAAACCGCGCGACTTGATCGAGCGCGTGCTCGACTTGCGGCGCACCTCGTTTCACACCGGCGACATCCGGCTGCAGGTGAACTACGACGCCGACGTGCCGATGGTATGGGTCGACGCGACGCAGATCCAGCATGTGCTGCTCAACCTGCTGATCAACGCCGAGCAGGCGTTGCGCGATCGGCCGGCCGCCCAGATTCTGGTCGATGTCTATACCGCGAGCATGCCGATCGAGAAGCCCGGCGTGCTGCCTTCCATCCAGCGCGCCACCTACCTGGGCGACTCGAACCCGATGGTGGTGATCGACGTGGCCGACAATGGCCCAGGCATAGCGCCGCCTGTGCTCGATCGGCTGTTCGAGCCATTTGTCACCACCCGGCCGGTTGGCCAGGGCATTGGCATGGGGCTGGCGATCGCGTATGCGATTGTTGGCCAGCACCATGGCACCATCCTTGTGGGCAGCGCGCCCAACCAAGGCGCGACATTCCGGGTGGTGCTGCCGGTGCGCCGCCAGCCGGCGCCTGCTCACGCGCCCGCTGTAGCGGCGCCGGCCTTGCCGCTTGCCCGGCGCGCGCTGGTGCTCGACGACGAGCCGGCGATTGTCGACTTGGTGACGCGGCTGCTCTCGCGCCAGAGCTACCAGGTGACACGTGCCTTCAATGCCGCGCAGGCGCTTGACGAGCTGCAACACCAGGAGTTCGACCTGATCCTCTGCGATATTCGCATGCCCGACATGGACGGCCGCACCTTTTACAGCCTGCTGTGCCGCGATCTGCCACACTCGGCCGAGCGCGTGGTTGTGATGACCGGCGATACCAGCAGCGTAGACACCGATACGTTTCTCAAGGAACATCGGCTGCCGGTGCTGCGCAAGCCGTTCACCCGCCAAGAGCTCTTCGACCTGCTGGGATCGCTCCAGTTTCCTTCCCGCGCGTAGCGCCAGGCTACCTGCGGCACTGCGCGTGGGTACGATGCCTGGCCCGTGCGTGGCGATTGTGAAAAATATGGTATACTACCGCCGACAAACGCTGACAATGGAGTCAGTGCGGAGGCACCCATGAATTTCGATCTAACGCAGGAGCAGCTGCTGATCCGCCAGGCGGTGCGCGAGTTCGCCACCAAAGAGATCGCCCCGCGCGCGCGCCACGTCGATGAGGCTGGCGAGTTCCCAGCCGAGACGTTCCGCAAGATGGGCGAGCTTGGCCTGATGGGCATTCCGTTTCCCGAAGCCTATGGCGGCGCCGGCGGCGACAGCATCAGCGCGGCGATTGCGGTGGAAGAGGTTGCGCGCGCGTGCGGCTCGACCGCGCTGGCCTACTCGGCGCACATGGGGCTGGGCAGCGCGCCGATCTTTATGTTCGGCAGCGAGGAGCAGAAGCAGCGCTTTTTGCAGCCCGCCGCCGAGGGCAGGTATATCGCGGCGTTCGGCCTCACCGAGCCGCACGCCGGCTCGGACGCCGGGGCCACGCGCACAACCGCGCGCCTCGAGGGCAATGAGTGGGTGCTGAACGGCGCGAAGATGTGGATCACCAATGCCCCGCTGGCTGGGCATATCATCTTCACCGCCGTCACCGACCCGGACAAGGGCAAGAACGGCATCAGCGCGATCATTGTGCCGGGGGGCACGCCTGGCCTGTCGTTTGGCAAGCACGAGCCCAAGATGGGCCTGCGCGGCTCGGTGAGCACCGCGATTATGCTTGAAGATGTGCGCGTGCCGAAAGAGAACCTGCTGGGGCCGCGCGGCCGCGGGTTCACGCAGTTCTTGCAAGTGCTCGACGGCGGCCGCATTGGCATTGGCGCAATGGCGGTCGGGCTGGCGCAGGCGGCCTTTGAGGCGGCCAGCGCATATGCCAAAGAGCGCATGGCCTTCGGCAAGCCGATCGGCGCCTACGAGTCGATCTCGAACATGATCGCTGACATGGCTACCGGAATCGCGTCGGCGCGGCTGATGATATACCACGCCGCGTGGCTGAAAGACCAGGGCCGGCCGTTTAGCCAGCAGGCCGCTATGGCCAAGCTATTCGCCTCGGAGACGGCCGAGAAAACCTGCCGCGACGCGATCCAGGTATTCGGCGGGTATGGCTACAGCCAGGAGTACCCGGTCGAGCGGCTGTATCGCGACCAGCGGCTGCTGACGATTGGCGAGGGCACATCCGAGATCCTACGGGTAGTGATCGGGCGGCATGTGCTTGGGGGCTTTGTCGGGAATTGAAGCAATGTCGGTTCGTGGGCTCGCAGGCTTGTACATGCCAGCCTGTAACCGCATGGTTGTATCATCGTTTCACGCATTCGCAAATCTGACGAGGTGTCGTACATGGCAGACGCTGACGAGAAGAAGGCCCGCCTAGAGGCGATTCGCGCCGCCAACCGCGCGAAGGCCGAGGCGGAAGGTACTGCAGCGGCGGCGCCGGCCGCGACTCAGGCTCCTGCGGCACCAGCTGCAGCGGGCACGAGCATGTCGGACGATAAGGCCGCGCGCCTGGCGGCGATCCGCGCCGCCAATGCCGCCAAGAGCGGCGACGCGGCGGCCGCCCCGGCGGCGCCAGCCGCAGCGGGCACGAGCATGTCGGACGATAAGGCCGCGCGCCTGGCGGCGATCCGCGCCGCCAATGCCGCCAAGGGCGGCGACGCGGCGGCTGCCGCGCCAGCTGCAGCGGCGCCCAAGCCCGCAGCCGCCGCACCGGCCGCCAAGCCCGCAGCCCCGGCTGCCGCCGCGCCCAAGCCGGCCGCCAAGCCGGCGGCGCCCGCGCGCAAGCCCATCCCGCGCCTGTTCAAGGTAATCGGCGGCGCGATCTTCATGATGATCGTCACCGGCCTGCTGGCCTCGACTACCCACAACTATATTCCGGCCGTGATCTTTGGCGCAGTCTTCGGCGCGATCATGGGCCTGATGCTTGGCAGCTGGCCGCCCGGCCCCGGCGACGAAGTTACTGGCGGCGAGTAGCGTCTAACGGCCCAAAATCGAGGACGAAGGACGAAAGACGAATGTGGGCATCTGCTTGCCTTTCGTCTTTCGTTCTTCGTCTTTCGTCTTTCAAGAGGAGAACAATGATGTTCGAGTCACCCGACCAGATCGAGCAGGCGTATGCTCGCTGGGAGCAGCAGACGCTCCGCCCGACCCTTGCCAAAGCGCCCGAGCGCGACGCCGCGTTTATTACCACCTCGAGCGCGCCGATCGAGCGGCTGTATACCCCGCGCGACATTGCCGATACCAGCTATACGCGCGATATCGCGCACCCCGGCGAGTACCCCTTCACGCGCGGCGTGCACCCCACCGGCTACCGCGGCAAGCTGTGGACGATGCGTATGTTCGCGGGCTTCGGCAGCGCCGAAGAAACCAACGCGCGCTTTAAGTATTTGCTCGAACAGGGCCAGACTGGCCTGTCGATCGCGTTTGATATGCCCACGCTGTATGGCCGCGACACCGACCACCCGCTGGTCGAGGGCGAGTTCGGCAAGTGCGGCGTGGCGATCTCGTCGCTGGCCGACATGGAGATCCTACTCGACGGCCTGCCGCTCGATCAGGTCAGCACCTCGATGACGATCAACTCGCCGGCTGCGATCATCTGGGCGATGTACCTGGTGGTGGCCGAGCAGCGCGGCATCGCCTGGAACCAGCTGCGCGGCACTACTCAGAACGATATTCTGAAAGAGTACATCGCGCAGAATGAGTATATCTTTCCTCCCGAGCCCTCGATGCGCCTGGTGGTCGATACATTTGAATTTGGCGCACAGCACGTGCCGCAGTGGAACCCGGTGTCGGTGTCGGGCTACCATATTCGCGAGGCCGGCAGCACCGCCGCGCAAGAGCTGGCCTTCACGCTGGCCGATGGGATCGCCTATGTCCAGGCGGCGGTCGAGCGCGGGCTGGATGTAGACGCAATCGCGCCGCGGATCTCGTTCTTCTTCAACGCGCATAACGACTTCTTCGAGGAGATCGCCAAGTACCGCGCGGCGCGGCGGGTGTGGGCGCGCACCATGCGCGAGCGCTTTGGCGCGAAGAGCCCGCGCTCGTGGTGGCTGCGCTTCCATTCGCAGACGGCCGGCTGCTCGCTGACGGCCCAGCAGCCCGAGATCAATGTGGTGCGCACGGCGATCCAGGCGCTGGCGGCGGTGCTGGGCGGCACTCAGAGCCTGCACACCAACTCGCTCGACGAGGCGCTCGCGCTGCCGAGCGAAAAGGCAGTGACGATCGCGCTGCGCACTCAGCAGATCATCGCCGAGGAGAGCGGCGTGACGAATACCGTCGACCCGCTCGGCGGCTCGTATTTTGTCGAGGCGCTGACCGACCAGATGGAGCGCGATTGCCTGGCCTACTTCCGCCAGATCGACGAGCAGGGCGGCGTGGTGGCGGCCATTCGCAATGGCTATTTCCAGAAGGAGATCGCTGACGCGGCGTATCGCTACCAGCAGGAGATCGACGGCGGTGTGCGCGGAATTGTCGGCGTCAACAAGTACGCGGTCGCCGAGCCGCTCAAGATCCCGCTGCTCGAGATGGACGCCGAGGGCGAGGCGCGGCACCTGCGCCGGCTGAATCAGCTGCGGCAGACACGCGACAATGCGCTGGTGCAGCGGCGCCTCGGCGAGCTGCGCGCGGCGGCCGAGGGCGGCGCAAACATGATGCCGGCGATCCTCGACTGCGTGCGCGCCTACGCGACAGTCGGCGAGATGTGCGACGTGCTACGCGCAGTGTTTGGCGTGTACCAGGAGACCGTCGTGGTGTAGCTGCGCGGCTTGGCTGCGGCAGGGCCCGCGCCGTTTGGCGTTGGCCCTGCCGCGCGCTATGCAGTACAATGCGGCCTGCACGAATGCCGGTGGAGCGCGTGGTGCGCTTTGCCCTATGAATGTGAGCGACCTCGATGAAACCCCGCCATTTTCAGCGCCTGTACCCGCACGCTCAGCCGGCCGAAGGGCCAGCCCACTGGCTGCTGTTTCATGGAAACGACGTGCTGGCGCCCGAGGGCGCGCCGCCGGCGCTGCTGCCGGGCAGCGCGCAGGCCCCCGAGGCCGCAGCGCCCGCCAGCACATTGCTGCTAGGCGCGCTCGACGGCCAGCCGGTGCTGGCGGGCGTGCTGCCGGACGACGCCGCCCCACCCGCAGGCATGCGCGCGCTGAACCTGCGCGCCGCGCTGGGCATGGCCGACGCCGAGTTCGCCAGCCTGGCCGGCTACGCGGCGCAGCTGGTGCACTGGCAGCGGATCAGCCGCTTCTGCCCAAGCTGCGCCACGCCGATGACGGCCAACGACGGGTGGGGCAAGAAATGCCCGGCCTGCGGCTACGCTGGCTACCCGCCGGTGAGCCCGGCTACGATCGTGCTGATCCACGACGGCGACCGCGTGCTGCTGACCACCAAAGACGGCTGGGGCCGGCGCTACGGGCTGGTCGCCGGCTTTGTCGAGCCGGGCGAGAGCTTCGAGGAATGCGTCGTCCGCGAGGTGCGCGAGGAAGTGGGCGTCGAGGTTGCCGATATTCACTACATCGCGAGCCAGCCTTGGCCATTCCCGCACCAGGTGATGGTTGGCTTTATGGCGCGCTATGCCGGCGGCGAGATTATGATCGATACGCACGAGCTGGTTGGCGCGGCGTTTTTTACGCGCGACGCGCTGCCCGAGCTGCCGCCGCCATTCAGCATTGCGCGGCAGCTGATCGAGCGCTGGCGACACCAGCAGAGCTAGCCGCTCGGCACGCTGCGCCATATGCTGTGCGAAACGAGCAACAGCTAGCCGGCTGTACGATCTTGTGCCAGCAGATCCTCGCGCGGCGGGCTGAATGTGTCGAGCACGAGTGTGTCTTCGAGCGCGTCGACGCCATGCGGCGTGTTGCTGGGGATCAGCAGCACATCGCCCGCAGCTAGCTCGTGCGTCTCTTCGCCCAAGCGGAAGCGCAGCCGCCCACTCAGCACGTAGGTCGTCTGCTCGTGCGGATGCTGGTGCACCGGCATGACCGCGCCGGCGTCGAGCCGCACCTGCATATGCATCAGGCCGGCGCCGCTAGCGATCGTGTGGCGGCGGATTCCTGGCACCATCTCGATCCAGCGGATGGGTTGATCGGTGGTCATGGCGATCCTTTCAGTGTGAAACTGGCTGAAGAAAACCTCGCGCCGCAACATCTTCGGCGCGGTTGGCGTCGTATATCTCATGACCGAGCGCGTAACTTACACGAGTTACACGGTGTTCTCGCGCGTGGGAGGTTTGGAGGGCGCAAGCCCTCCAACATCACTCGTTTTGGCTGGTCGCGGCCACCGCCGTGGTTGCGACCAGCCAAAAAAAGAAGTTCTCTGGGGCGGCTTTGCCGCCCCGAACCCCCACCGCGTAACTCGTGTAACTTATAGCACAGCAGGAACCATATGAACGCGATCACGAGCTTGCTTTCGGCCTTTGGCCTTTCCACCGCCGCCGGGCTGAACGCCTACCTGCCGCTGCTGACGGTGGGCCTGTTAGCGCGCTACACCAACCTCATCCAGCTGGGCGAGCCGTACAAGCTGCTGACAAACCCGCTGGTGCTGCTGGTGATCGCGGTGCTGGCGCTGCTCGACTTTATTGGCGACAAAATCCCGGCTGTCGACCACGTGCTGCACACCGCCGGGCTGATCATCGCGCCGGTCGCCGGGGCGATTCTGTTTCTTTCGGCCAACAGCGCCGCAGGTAGCGTGAGCCCGCTGCTAGCGGCGATCTGCGGTATCGCGGTGGCCGGCGCCACCCACAGCGCTCGGGCTACGGCGCGGCCGCTGGCCACATTCGCCACTGCCGGCGTCGCCAACCCGGTGATCAGCTTCATGGAAGACGCGAGCGCGCTGGTGCTGTCGGTGCTGGCGATTATCCTGCCGGTGCTGGCGTTCCTGCTGGTGCTGCTGTTCGCCGGCCTTATGTTCTGGCTGTATCGGCGGCTGGCGGCCCGGCGCGCCGCCCGGCGACGATCTGCATAAACGAGCGGCTGCGCAGCTCTTCAAGTGTCACCCCGGCGGCTTCAGTCTCGCCCTCCGTCAGGGCGCCGCACGCGATCCCGCGCAGAAAGAAGTTCAGTAACCCCTGGCCGGTGGCGGCGTCGTCGAAGGTGTTGCCCACCAGCGATGCCTGCGAGGCGCGATCGAGAAACGCGCGCAGCCGCCGCGCCGCCTCTTCGCGCTGCTCGAGGAAAAAAGCGTACACCGCCGCGTAGCGCACCGGCAGCTGCGCCGGGTGTAGATCCCAGCTTTGATAGTAGCCGTGGCGCAGCGAGCGCCGGATGTTGTCATAATGTACTTTCCACGCATGCCACACCACCGTGCGATTCTCGTCGCGCTGGGCCGCGCTGAGCGGCTGCCCGGCTGCAGCGCGGTGCGGGCCGATCGGCATGAGCGTGGTGACGCTATCGCTGATCGTGATGCCAGTGCCGGCGAGCGCGGCCTGAATAGCGTGGCGCGCGAAATCGGCGGCCGGGTGATCATGGGCCTGGTAGCGCGCGGTGATCTCGCAGCTGGCGGTGTAGTCGTATGTTCCAAACGCAATCGACATAACGCGGCCATCGCCAGCTTCGACCAGGTGGCGCACGCCGTTTTCGCCGCGCTCATTTACGATCGCCTGCGGCATCTCGATCATCAGGTCGATCGCGAGCGCGCCGGGGGCGATGCCATAGGCGCGCTCGAGCGCGGCAAGCATTTGGGCGAGCGAGGCCACCTGCTCGGGCATCGCGACTTTCGGCAGCGTCACTACAAAGCGCGGTGGCACGGCGCCGCCGCTGCGCGCAGCCAGCGACTCCAGCACCAGGTCGAGCGTGCGGATCGCGCGCGGCGCGGCCTCGGCGCTGAGCGCCTTGATGCGAATGCCCACGAACGGCGGCAGCGTGCCGTCGGCCAGGCCCGCGGCCAGCTGCTGGCCCACGGCGCGGGCGTGGGCATCTTCCTCGGCGTCGGCGCGGTAGCCATAGCCGTCCTCGAAGTCGGCGCGCTGGTCTTCAACCGGCTCGCGCGCAAGCTTGGCGCGCACGCGCTCGTACACCGCGTGCGCCAGCGCTGCATCGGCGGGTAGCCCGAGCGCCTCGGCCAGCGTCGCTGCGTCGGGGGCGTACTCGGCGAGGCTGGCGAGCGCCAGCTGGCCCAGGCGCTGCTGGCCACCGGCTTGGAACAGGTGCGCGCCGCCATAGACGCTGTGTACCGGCTGGCGTGCGGGAGCGCTAGCGGGGTACTGCGCGGCGAAGCGCGCGTTGGCTGTGGCAAGGCGCTCGGCAATCGCGGCCAGCGCCTGGGGGGCCGATGCGGGCTCGGTCATTGGCGTGCTTTCTCAGTAGTGCTAGGCTGTCACCAGCAGCTTGAGCTTGGCCAGCGCCTCGCGGCGCACATCAGTACCGACCTTCGGGTCGCGTACAAGGCCGACAAGGGACTGGCCAGCGCGGCGGCGCAGCTTCTCGTCGGCGCGGCGATCGGCCAGCAGCTCGAGAAACACCTTGACGGTTTTTTCAGCGCGTCCCATGGTGCACAGGTAATCGGCGGCGGCCTGGCGCACCTCGGGCGTAACCGCTCGGTCGCGCACGAGCCGCAGCAACGTGCTGGTAGCCTCGCGGCGCACGCTGAGGGACACGCCCTTGTCCCACAGGGTATAGAGCACCTCGACCGAGATTGCCGCGAGGCCAATGCGGGCGATCGCGCCGGCGGCGATCAGGCGAATCTCGGCGTCGATCGTATCGCTTTCGGCTAGCTGGCGCAGCGCGGCCACCATCTGATCGCGGATGCCCTCGTCGGTGGCGGGGTTGCGCGCAAGCTGCAGCAGCTGGAACAGGCTATTGCGGCGCACGCCGGTGTTTACGCGCTGGTTGGTCGCGAGCTCGAGCAGCACGTCCATTGCCTCTTTAAGGCTGCCGACATGCGCCAGCTCAGTCGCAGCGGCGTAGCGCTCGCTGCTGTCGAGGTTGCGGTTGTTGGCGAGCTGGTAGAAGATCTTAGCGGCCTCGTCGTTGCGCTCGAGCTGCGAGAGCGCCTCGGCGGCGGCCTGGCGCACCTTGACCTTGACTTTCTCGTCGATCTGGCGGCTCTGGGCCTGCTCGATCAGAATAGCGGCGGCGCGCTCGCGCACGGCCTCGTCGGTGCGGCTGCGGCCGATCTCAAGCAGCACATCGATCATCTCCTCGGAGCGCTCGAGCTGCTGCAGCGCCTCGGCGGCGGCGAAACGCACGCTGTCTTCGAGCAGGGTATCGCGGCCGATTTTGCGCAGTGCGCGGATGATCAGGCCGTAGAGCGGCGTCTCGCGGTTCTGGTTAGCGCCTAGTGCCAGCAGCAGATCGACCGCGACCTGAGCATGTTTGCCGCGGCCGAGCGTCATGGCCGCGACGCAGCGGATCTCGATATTGGCCTGCTTGAGGTGGGCCAGCGTCAGCAGCTTGCGGGTAATCTCTTCGTCGCCGCGGCCGATCTGGCCAAGCGCGCGCGTGGCCTCGATGCGGATCTCGGTGGGAACCGTACGGTTGAGCGCGATCAGTACCAGCGTCGTAACCACCTGCGGCGAGATCGAGCCAATCTGGCCAAGCGCGCGGGCGGCCTCGCTGCGCAGGCCAATGTCGATGGTGGCGGAGCCGATCATGTCGATCAGCACTTCCATGGCGCTGCTGGCGTAGCCGCTCTGGCCCAGCATCACCGCCGTGGTGAGGCGGATGCTCGGATCGATGCGCAGGTTGGCGGCCAGCGTACGCAGCTGGTTCAGGATCCGGTCATCGGCGTGGCCGACCTGCGCCGCCACCATGATCGCGGCGCGGCGCACCTCGGTGTCGAGCTCGTCCTGGTATGCCAGGTCGAGCAGGGTCGGGCCAATCTGCTCAGGCGCGCGGCCGACCTGGCCAAGCGCCATGATCACCGCGCGGCGCACCCAAGCATCGGTTTCGGGATCGTTGGCCAAGGCCAGCAGCGCGTCGATCAGCTCGCCGCGCAGGCCCGACTGGCCAAAGGCGCGCGCAGCGTCGGCGCGAATGCCGATGTCGAGTTGCTGGTCGCGCAGGATCGCTAGCAGGCTTTCGGCGACGTAGCGATCGTCGAGCAGCGCGCCCAGCGCGGCGAAGGCATCTTCACGCTGCCACTGGCGCTGGCTCTGGGCGATCGCCAGCAGCGCGCCAATGATGCGCCGGCGCACCTTCAGCGTTACGTCGACGCGGTCGGCAAGCGCGCGCGCAGCCAGGTAGAGCTGGTAGTGGAATACCGAGTCGAACCTGGCGCTTGCGCCGGAATCGAGGATGCGCTCGATGATGCGGCTGGCCAGATCCTCGTACTTATTCAGCTTACCGAGCAGCAGCAGAATGATCTCACGCCAGTGCGATTCGCGGATGTGCGGCTGGATCTCGTCCCAGATCGCCTGTTCGCCGCCATACATGCTGCGATTTTCAATATCGCAGGCCGCCAGGTATTCTTGAAATGTCAGGTGTGGAAAGCCGAACACGCCGTTGCCACGCTCGATCAGCAGGCCGGTGCGGCTACGCACAATCCGGATGAACGCGCGGGCGGCATCGCGCGCGGCGGCCGGATCGTCGGCCAGGTCGAGCTGGCGTTTCTCGCGCAGGAAGCCCATGAGCAGGTGCTCGAGGTCGCCTTCTTTGACCGTCTGTACCTGACCGGAGGGGCCGGAGCGTATATGCAGCGCGTAGGCCAGGCGCTCGAGCAGCCAGCGGCGGTAGCGCTGAAACAGCGCCTGGTTCTCGTCGCTCACCAGCCCTTTGCTTTCGTCCCACTTCTCGATCAGCGTGGTGACGCAGATATCGTAGAGCTTGACGCGCTCAAGCGGCAGGTCGGTTTCGATATGGTGCACCAGCGTGATGATCGTCAGCAGCAGCGGGTTGCGCGCCAGTGTCTGGATGCGCGGCTGGCGCTCGAGGGTTTTGAGCAGCTTGGCGACCTGGCGCTGGCGGCGCACCGGGTTGATCTCGCGCAGCTCATACCATTGCTCGACAAAGCGGCGGATACTGTCGTTGGTGAGCGGCATCACCGTGCGGTGTACGAAGTCGCGGCTGTCGAGCGGCGCATCTTCGTAGCCGATAATGCGGGAGGTGACGACGTAGTAGCTTTTGGGGAAGCGATTGACCAGCGCCTTCACCGCGTCGCAGACGGTCTTGCGCTGCGTGATCGACCAGATCTCGTCGAGGCCGTCGAGGCACACCAGGCAGCGCCCGGCTTCGAGCGCGGCCTCGAAGAATCCCGGCGGCATGGCCAGCATCAGGCGCTCGCGGGCATTGGTGTAGAGGTAGTCGATCAGGTTATAATCTTGCCTGCGCTCGGCCGTCTCGGTGGCGAACTCGCCGAGCGACACGAAGATCGGCAAGAGTACGCTCTCGTCTTCGGCACGCAGGCCCGGCGGCACCTCGGCCGGATCGCTGGTGGCGCAGGTGACGGTGAGGTACTTGAGCAGCGTGGTTTTGCCGGCGCCGGGGTCGCCCAGGATCACCACACGGTTGAGGCTATGCAGGGTTTCTTCGATGCTGGTTTTGGCGGCCGATGCGGCGGCGTGCACGAGGCGGTTGCGCACGCGCTGCAGGCGGATCATCTCTTTGTCGCTGGCGTTTTCGGCCTGGCGGTAGATCCGCAGCAACTCGCGGTTCACATCGTCGTTGGTGCGCTCGGTCTGCAGCTCGACAAAGATTTCCTGCACGGTGAGCGTGCGTCGCTCGGCCACACCGGGGATGCCCTCAAGGCCGATCTCGCGGTACAGCTTGGCCATCTGCTGGCGGTAGAGCGCTTCCTGGATTGAGTGTGGCGCGGGCTGCTGCTGGATCTGGCGTTCGAGCCTAGCGATCTGCTGCTCGAGGTCTTCAATCTCGATCAATTTATCGGCGGGTGTGAAGTTCTTACCGAGAGCGGCGACTTGGTTATTTAGAACGGCCAGGCGGCGCTTCAGGGTTTGCCGAAGCTCTTGAAGGTCGGACGTATCGCTCATAGTTGGAACCGATCAGCTATTCCAAGAACGGGCGCTCGTCGGAGGGGCTGGCTGGCACCATAGCGTCGGCCGGGGCGGGCCGCGATGGAGCGGCTGGCGCGTCGATCTGGTAGAGCGCGACGATCCGGGATAGCGACAGAGCGGCGAAGTCGCGCGCGATCGGCGCGATGCCGCCCAGCAGCGGAAAGATCTGGACGTTGCGCAAGGGGACAAACTGGTCGGTGATGCGTTCAAGCGCCTCGGGCAGGCTCAGGTCGGGGCGTTTATGCATGGTGGCGCGCACCACGAAAGCCTCGGTGAACAGCATAGCAGTGACGGGCACGACGCCGCGCAGCTGCTCTTCGCGGGGGTAATCGGGCGGAGGCGCGGCCTCGTCCAGCGTCGCGATCAGCAGCGCGTCGCCGCGGTCGACGAGCAGGCTGGGCACGCGCTGCACCTGCTGGGCGCGCTCGAATGGCGCGATCGTCGCGTCGCGCAGCGGCAGAAAGCGGCGCTGCTCGCCATTCACCGCGTCGCTGACGCGGCGGTAGATCGCGAGGTCGTACGCGCCGGCAATCACCAGGCTGGTGGTATAGATTTCGACGCGGTGGGTAAAATGCTGGTCGGTCATGGCGTCAGCTTATAGCCAAACCCGCGCACGGTTACAAGGTAGCGCGGGTTGCCGGGGTCGTCTTCGATGCGCTGGCGCAGGCGGTACACCAGCGCGTCGATCGCGTTGTAGTCGTACACCTCGTAGTCCCAGACATTCTGTGCGATCTCGTCTTTGCTGATCACCTGGCCCTTGTGCGAGTACAGCAGCTCGAGCAGCTGGAACTCCTTGACCGTGAGCGGCGGGGCGAGCAGCTTGCCCTGGAGGTACACCTCTTTGGCGCGGCTGTCGATGCGCAGGCCCTCTTCGGTTGCGCGCACGCGCTTGAGGATCTCGAGCGGCAGCGGCCCCTTCTGGGTAGCCTCGGGGTCGTTGAAGACGATCTCGGTATCGGCGACCCACACGCGATCCTGGTTGCGCAGCGGCCGGGCGCCCTCGATCCGCTCGCCGTTGAGGTATGTCCCGTTGGTGCTTTCGAGATCGCGCACCAAGTAGCCGCTCTCGTCGTGCTCGAGGCGGGCGTGCCGGCGCGAGGCCAGCGGGTGGTCGATAATAATATCATTGGCGCTATCGCGACCGAGCGTCAGCGCGGGCTTGTTCCACTCGATCTCGGTAGGGCTGGCATCCTGACGTCGAATTACCAGGAGCGGTGCAGGGTTTGGCTGCATGGAGCACTCCTCGCATGGGCACCCGCGCGGTTTTGAATCCGGCGCGCAATATGGTACAATCGCTATAACTTGTCAAGGATTATACCATCAGGGCGGCGAAAATACCAGACACGTGCATCGGCCGGCAGCAAGCAGTAGGCAGGCGGCGGCCGGACCGAAACACCTGCCAACTGCGGTTGCTTTCCGCTTACTCTTTGGGAGCCCTCGTTGACATATTTGGTCGGCCAGCAGCTGGGCCGCTATCTGGTCCAGGAGGAGATCGGGCGCGGCGGGATGGCGCGCGTCTATCGTGCGCTCGACACGCAGCTGAAGCGGACGGTGGCGCTGAAGGTGCTGGCGCCGCAGCTGGCGGTCGATCCTGAGTTCGCGCAGCGCTTCGAGCGCGAGGCGGTGACGGCGGCGAACCTGCGGCACCCCAACATCATCACGATCTACGATGTAGGCGAGCACAACAACCTGCGCTATATCGCGATGGAGTATGTGCGCGGGCGCACGCTGCACGCGGTCATCCAGGAGCGCGGGGCGTTGGGGTTGGGCTACGCGATCGCGATCGTGGCGCCGCTGGCGGCCGCGCTCGACTACGCGCACAGCCAGGGCGCGGTGCACCGCGATGTGAAGCCGCAGAATGTGATCATCGACGCCGAGGGCCGCGTGCTGCTCACCGACTTCGGCATCGCGCAGGCGCCCGAGGGCTCGGGCGATGGCCGGCGCCTGACGCGCACCGGGATCTTCATGGGCACGCCCGAGTATATCTCGCCCGAGCAAGCCTCGGCCCAGCGCGTCGATGGCCGCAGCGACCTGTACTCGCTGGGCATTGCGACCTACGAGATGATCACCGGCGTGGTGCCGTTCTCGGGCGCGACGCCACAGCTGATCGTCGCGCATGCCCAAACCACGCCGCCGCCGCCGTCGTCGATCGATCCGCGCCAGCCGCCCGAGCTGGATCTGGTGATCGGCCGCATTCTGGCGAAACGCCCCGAGCAGCGCTTCTCCAGCGGCGCCGCGTTTGCCGAGGCGCTGCGCGTGGTGGCGCGCAAGTATGGCACGCCGATCGCGAGCGTCGCCGATATTGCCTCGCTGGTGCCCGAGCGTGCCTCTTCCGCCGGCCAGTCGACGGTGTCGCTCGGCCGCGGCCAGACGCCGGTGAGCCTGCCGCCGCCGCGGCCCGCGCCGCTGATCGATCCTTCGGATCCAACCCAGATCAGCCAGCGCCCCGAGCGCGCCAGCGCGCCGCCGCTTCCGCCACCTGGCCGCGCCGCCGCCTCTGCCCTTCCAACCGACGAGCCGGTGTATGCCGCGCGCCCCTCGGCGGCGCGCCCGGCGCCGGTGTACGCCGGCCGATCCTCTGGCACGCCAACTATTTCGTGGATTGTGGCTGGCGTGCTGGGCGGCCTGTTTCTGGTGCTGCTGTTTGTGCTCTGGCGTACGCTGAGCGCTGGCCCGGCGCTGCCAGCGCGCCCAACCAGCGCGCCGCTGGCCACGTTCGCGCCAACGGTGCTGCCCAGCCCGACGCCCTCGCCAACGCCGTCGCCCTCGCTCACGCCGACTGAGCTGCCAGCGCCGACCGAGCCGCCCGCGACGATTGAGCCGCCTGCGCCGCCGACCGAGCCGCTTTCGCCGCCAACCGAGCCGCCCCCGCCGCCAACCGATACACCGCTGCCGCCTACCAACACGCCCGCACTGCCGACGGCCACGGCAACACTTTCACCCACGCTGGCGCCGCCGACGGCCACGGCGACGCTTTCGCCCACGCCCACGCGGCCAACCGCCAGTGCGACATCGCCGCCAACCGCCAGCCCCACCATTACCGCAACAACGGCGCCAAGCGCCACTGCTGTCGTCTCGCCGTCGCCTACTGCTGCGACGGCGACTGTGTCTCCGGCGCCGAGCAGCACGCCCAGCGCCACGCCAACCGCTAGCGATACGCCCACCGCTACCGTCGCGGCCGGCGCGCCCGACCCGCCTACCAGCACGGTTACACCTAGCGATACGCCGACGCCAACACCGTGACCGAGGCAAGATCGCAAGGAGTCTATGTCGCGGCTCCGGCTCTACGCTCAACCGCTCTGCTGTTATACGCTGTTCGCTTGATCACGTAGAGAGTGTGTTGCACGACGTCCTTCGCCACGTCGTGCAACACAATAAGAAAGTTTGGGGCGGCGAAGCCGCCAAACCCCACCAAAGTGTACGTAATCAAGCGAATATGTATTCTTGGTTGTTGGTTCTATGACAGACGCGCTACAACCTGGCCGTATGCTGGAGCTGCCCGCCGACCTGCGCATGGCGATCGAGCGCGCGCTGGCGGAGGTGCCGGCGCAGCGCTGGATGCGCGCGGCCCACGACCTGAGCGAGCGCTATCGCGGCGCGCGCCCGCCCAACCGGCAGCCGCTGGCGACCGGCGCCGATCAGGCGTTGGGCTATGCCGCGCTGATCATGCCGGCGACGTACGCACAGCTGCGCGGCGCGCTGGCCGCGACTGCGGCGCGGTTGGCTGGCTGGCAGCCAGCTACGCTGCTCGACCTAGGCAGCGGCCCAGGAACCGCGCTTTGGGCCGCCGGGGCGCAGTGGCCGGCGATCGGCGCGATGCGCGCCTATGAGCGCGAGCCTGCGCTGCTGAGCCTGGGGCGCGCGCTGTCGCGCGGAAGTGACCTGGCCGCAGTGCGCGAGGCGCGCTGGGAGCAGGCCGACCTGCGGGCTTTCGAGGCCAGCGCGCGCTACGACCTGGTGCTGCTCGGGCACGTGCTGAATGAGCTCGACTCGATCGACCGGCAGCGGGTGGTCGAGCAGGCATGGGCCGCCACCGCTGGCGTGCTGCTGATCGTTGAGCCGGGTACCGCTGCGGCCTTCGAAGTCGTGCGCGCGGCGCGGGATGCCCTGCTGGCCGGCGGGGCGCACACGATCGCGCCGTGCGCCCACGACGAGCCGTGCCCGCTGCGCGACGACTGGTGCCACTTCCCGCAGAGGCTCGTGCGCCCCGAGTTTCAGCGCCGCGCCCGCGCCGCGCCCTCGCAGTGGGAAGACAGCAAGTTTGCCTACGCTGCCATGGCGCGCTTCGCCGCGCCCACGCCGATCTGGGGCCGGGTCATCCGCGAGCCAGCCAGCAACAAAGCCTACGCCGAGGCAACCGTCTCGGCGCGCGGTGGCGTTTCCCGGCTGCGCGGGCTCAAGCGCCATCGCGACGCATTTCGCTTTGTGAAAGGGCTGGAGTGGGGCCAGGCGCTTGGCGAGCCGCCGCCCGAGGATGTGCAGTAGCGGAGCCGCCCGAAAAGCCGCCGAGGGCTGCGCAGGCGCAGGGTGCCTTTGCGCCTCGTATGCGCGCCGGGCTCGCTGCACTACCTTTCAAATACCAAGGCCAGCGGAAGGTTGCCGCCAAGACTCAAAGACGCGCAGGCGATCGGAGGCTCCATATTCTTCGCGTCTTCGAGTCTTCGTGGCTATTTGGAAAGAATAGGGGCTAGCTGGGCGTACGCGCCAGGCGGCGGCGCCACCACAGGCCGGCCAGCGTTGCCACCACTGCGAACAGCGCGAACAGCGACACGCGCCACGTGGTGGTCTCGGCCAGCAGCAGATCGTGGCCGAGGGCCGTCCAGGCGAAGGTGCCGGGAAGCATGCCAACGGCGGTGGCGAGCATGAAGCGGCTGAAGCCAATGCTGCTGAGGCCCGCGAGGTAGCTGATCAGGTCAAACGAGACGATCGGCGTGAGCCTGGCGATCAGCACCACCCAGAAGCCGCGCTCGGCGCCGAACTGGCCGAGCCGCTCGATGTTCCCCTGGCCGATCGCGCGCGCCACCAGCGCGTGGCCGAACAGCCGCGCAAGCCAGAATGCCGCGCTCGCGCCGAGCATGCCGCCCGCCCACGAGAGCAGCGTGCCCCACCAGATGCCAAACACCACGCCGTTGGTCGCCGCGACGAGCGAGCCGGGCAGCGGCGCGATCACCGACTGCAGCAGCATCAGCAGCAGGCTGATCGCCGGCGCCCACAGGCCGAAGCCGCGCACATACGCGGCGATTGCGGCGATCGAGCCGGCGTTGAGCGCGCCCATTGCTGCGGCCCACCAGCCCGGCCGCAGCCAGGCGCTGAGCGCGATCAGCACAATTGCCAGGATCATTGCGGCGCGTTTCATGCCACCTCCGTTTGTTCGCTTTCTTTTTGCTCGCTTTCTTTGAGTGATGCTCTGCCCGGCTTTGCCGGCAGAGCATCACTCAAAGAAGTAGGACAAACGCAGTTGGCGTGCTCAGCTTTCGGCAGAAAAGTACCGTGCTGCCGCAGGCACTTTGCACGGCTTCGGGAAGATGTCGCGCCCGGCGCGTGTGGTATTATGGCACAGAATTCAGAAGAGGACATATGGCGAAAGCTCCAATCGCCTCCCCAGCGGCTCGCTCGCTCGAGCGGGCGGCGCAGTGGGGGCTGCGGCACTGGCTGCTGCTGCTGAACTCGGGCGCGGTGCTCTACGCGGGGCTGCCGTGGCTTTCGCCGCTCGCGAAGGCCAGCGGCCACCCGCTACTGGGCGATCTGCTGTTTCGGCTGTACACGCCGCTGTGCCACCAGCTCGCCGCGCGCTCGTTTGTGTGCCTGGGGCACCAGGTCGCGTTCTGCCACCGCTGCACGGCGATGTACACCTCGATCGCGGTTGGCGGGCTGCTGTTCGCAGCGCTGCGCCGCTGGCTGCCGCCGCGCTCGCTGCGGCTAGCCGGGCTGCTGCTGCTGCCGATCGCGCTGGATGGCGGCTCGCACTTGCTCGACGACGTGCTTGGGCTGGGCTGGCGCGGCGGCGGCGATGCGATCGGCACGCCGAACTTCTGGCTGCGCATGTTCACCGGGGCGCTGGTGGGCCTGGCGGCGCTGCTGGTGGTGTACCCGCGGCTCGAGCGCGACCTGGCGCGCATGGCGGCGTAGTCGCGGCTTTGTAACGGTGAGTAAGCAGCTATGCAGATCGGCATTGTTGGCCTGGGCAACCTGGGCACCGCCGTGGCGAACCTGATCGCCGCCAATGGCCACGATGTGCTTGGCTGGGAATATCAGGCGCCGGTGGTGGGCGAGATCAACGCGTCGCACGCCAACACGCGCTTTCTGCCGGGCGTTGCGCTCAGCCCGCGCCTGCGCGCGACAACCGCGCTGGCCGAGGTGTTTGGCCAGGCCGAGATCGTGTTTGTGGCGCTGCCGTCGGCGTTTCTTTCGGCTACGCTTGCCCCGGCCCGCGCATGGGCGAGCGCATCCACGCTGCTGGTGAACCTGGCCAAAGGCATCGATCGCACCACCGGGCTGACGTCGTTTCAGACGCTGGCGCAGCTCTTCCCGGCTCACCGCAAGGTCATGCTCTCGGGGCCGTCGATCGCCAACGAGTTTGCGGCCGGGCTGCCGACGGTGGTGGTGATCGCCGGGCCGAGCACTAGCGACCTGCTGCTAGTGGCGCGCGCGCTCGACAACGAGCACTTTCGCGTGCGCTTCTCCGACGACACCATTGGCGTCGAGCTGGGCGGGATCTTGAAGAATGCGTATGTGATCGGCCTGGGGATGTTCGACGGCCAGCGGATCGAGAGCGTGAACTTTCGCTCGGTATACCTGACGCTGGCGCTCGAAGAGATGACGCGGATCGGCGTGAGCCTGGGCGCGCGCCCCGAGAGCTTTGCGTACCTCGCCGGCATGGGCGACCTGCTGGCGACTTCGTTGAGCAAGGACAGCCACAACCGGCGGCTGGGCGTGCTGCTGGCCAGCGGCCTCGCGATCGACGCGATCGAGCGGCAGATGGGCGTGCTGCCCGAGGGCTACAATACGATCCAGACGATTCTGATGGTGGCCGAGAAGCTGCACGTGCCCGCGCCGCTGGCCAAGGGCCTGTGGGATGTGATCCAGGGCCGCCGCAGCGCCGAGCGCTTTATCTATTCATTTATTCGCGATTTCGTCGATTAGCTGTGGCTTCGCCTGGTTGTTTCTATGCACGGGTTCGGGGGCGGCTTCGCCGCCCCCGAACTTCTTTTGGTATGCCCTGCCCGGCAAAGCCGGGCAGGGCATACCAAAGACCGGCCAGTGCCTCGCGCTTTTCTCGGATGAGGCTGCCGGCTAGGCATCGGCCTGGGCGCCGACGGGATGCGCCGCGCTGACGCCCGGCAGCGTGATCGTCACGCTGGTGCCGCGCGCAAGCTGGCTTTCGATCGCGATATGGCCGTGCTGGCCCTCGACCAGCGCGCGAGCGATCGAGAGGCCGAGCCCATTGCCGTGCCCATCGCTGCCGCGCGCCGCGCCGCCACGGTAGAAGCGCTCGAAGACGTGCGGCAGGTGCTCGGGCGCGATGCCGCTGCCGGTGTCGCCGACGCGCAGCTCGGCAGTGGCGTTGCTGACGCGGCCCGAGATGCTGATGCTGCCGCCCGGCGGGGTGTGGCGCAGCGCGTTGTCGAGCACGATCAGCAGCACTTGGCGCAGCCGCATCTGGTCGGCCTGGGCCATGCCGCTGCCCTGGCCCTCGAGCCGCACCTTGCGCTCGTCGGCGACCCGCCCGACCTGGCGGCGCACGCCGTCGATCAGCGTGGCTATGTCGACGGGGCCGTGCTCGAAGGTGAGCTGGCCGGCGTCAGCGTGCAAGCAGCAGCAGGTCGTCGACCAGCTGGTTCATGTGGTCGCTTTCGTGCAGCACATCGTTCAGCAGCTCGCGCCGATCGGTGTCGGCGGCGGGCAGGCTGCGCAGCGCCACCTCGGCGCCGGCGCGCAGCAGCGTGAGCGGGGCGCGCAGCTCGTGGCTGGCGTTGGCGACGAACTGCTGCTGCGCGCCCAGGCTGCCTGCGTCGGGCGCGTGCGGCCGGCCAGCCACCAGCACACTGCGGCGAGCAGCACCGCGCTGCTGGCGCCCAAGATCAGCAGGCCCAGCACTAGCTGCCGGAGCACGCGGTCCTGGTCGGACAGCGACCGGCCCAGCTGGAGCACGCTGGCAGGGCAGCGTCGTCGACTCGATACGTCAGCAGGCGTACGCGCGCCGCTCGCCAGGGTGATCGTGCGGCTATCCTGGCCGGCGGCCAGCGCCGCGGCTACCGCCGCCTGGTCGGGCACTGCCGGCTTGGCGGCGTCGACCGAGGCCAGCAGCTGGCCTCGCCGGTTCAGCGCACGTAGATCGCCGCCAGGTCGCCGTCGTAGCGAGTGTCGGCGGCCTGATGGTGGTCTTCGTCTTCTTCGTGGGAAGGCTGGGTCGGCGGCGGGCCGGCGTGGCTGCGCAGCCACGCCGTATTGGCGGCGGCCAGCGGGCCTGGCAGCGCGAGGCCGGCGCCGCGAAACTCCTGCGCCATGCGGAACGCCAGCGCCAGGTCGGTGGTGCGCTGAAAGTAGGCGTCGAGCAGCCAGTACGCGCCGGCGCCGTTCAGCCCGATCAATGCAGCATCGCCAGCAGGTAGAGCAGCGTCAGGCGTATGCGCAGGCCGCTAAACATCGCCGGCCTCGAGCCGATAGCCGACGCCGCGCACGGTCTGGATCGGGTCGGGGTGGCCGTCGACATGCAGTTTGCGGCGCAGGTACGAGATGTAGACATCGACCATCGACGCCTGCACGTCGCGCTCGTACGACCAGACGTAATCGAGGATTTGCTGGCGGTTCAGAACCTGGTTGGGGTGGCGCATGAGGCACTCGAGCGGGTTCCACTCGGTGACGGTCAGGTCGATCGTGTGCTGGCCGCGGCGCACGGTGCAGGCGCGCAGATCGAGCACCAGGTCGCGCCCGCGCAGCTCCCACGGGTCGGCGGCGGCGGGGTGAAGCGCCGGCCAAGCGCCCGGACGCGCGCGAGCAGCTCTTCGAAGGCAAACGGCTTGACGAGGTAGTCGTCGGCGCCGCTGTCGAGCCCGGCCACGCGATCTTCGATCTGGCTGCGCGCGGTGAGCATCAGCAGCGCGGCGGGCAGGCGCGGCGCGCACCGCCCGGCAGATCGCCGGCCCGTCGCGGCCCGGCAGCATCCAGTCGATGATCGCGACGTCGTAGGTGCCGCGCAGCGCCAGCTCAAGCCCACTCTCGCCGTCGTCGGTCTGGTCGACGCTCATATGCTCTTCTTCCAGCACCCGCGTCATCAGCCGCGCCAGGCGCCGGTCGTCTTCTATTACTAAAATACGCATGGAAGTATCGCTTGTTATCGCCTCGCCGTACCAATTCTTTTGCGCTCGGCCCAATCATAGCACGCGATTCTAAGGTTCGCTTGGAATTATACCAACTCCGTTTGATTACTTGTGTTTTTGTGTTGGGCAAGTCTGCACACAGGATGCGGAGCGGCTTCGCCGCGCCGCACCATCACCAGATTTTTGCGGCGGCGCCGCCCCCGCAGCCCCACCGTGCAGGGTGGTATTTGCCTAATACAGATTACTTGCGTTTTCTTAGCGCCCGGCATTGCGCCGCACAAGAAAGTGCGGGGCGGCGAAGCCGCCCCCAAACCCCCACCAAAGTGTAAGCTCGTACCACGGCAGCGACAAAAGTCGCACGCGGCGGCGGCGGCAGATCGCGCTTGATTCTTCGCTTTCCTATGCTACAATAGGGCTGCACACACGCGCGAACAGAATTTTAACCGGGGCCACGTAGCGCCGTCGCCATAAGACGGCGAATCGGAGGAAGGACGATGGACACATTCCTGAGCTTTCGCTTTCTGATCCCGGCGGGCTTGCTGCTGCTGCCACTGGCGGTGCTGGCGTTCCTGGTGATCTCGACCGCCATACACACGCCGAGCCGCGAAGACACCAATTAGCGAGCGCGCGGCGCGCACATTCGCACCGCGAACGATCGGGGGCGGCCTAGCCGCCCCCGATCGGCGTTTCCCGGCCGGAAACCGTAGTACAATGCGCGCGGGAAAGCTCAACCTGGAGGAACTATGACCGCGTCACCTACGTTCTATCATATCGGCTTTGGGCGCGACGACCTGGCCGATCGCCAGCCGACGCTCGCGCTGCTCTCGGGCGACCCCGACCGCGCCAGGCAGATCGCCGAGCGCCACTTCGCTGAGGTGCGCATGCTTTCCGAGCATCGCGGCCTGAATAGCTACCTCGGCACGCTGCCAAACGGCCGCGCGGCGCTCTCGTGCACCAGCGGCATGGGCGCGCCGTCGCTCAGCATTGTGGTGAACGAGCTGGTGCAGGTGGGCGTGCGCCAGATCATCCGCATCGGCACGTGCGGCTCGATCCAGGCGCATGTGCTGCCCGGCAGCGTGGTGATCTCGCGCGCGGCGCTGTGCCGCCAGGGCGCGGCGAACGATATCGCGCCGGCCGAGTACCCCGCCGCAGCCGATCCGTTTCTGACGGTGGCGCTGGTGGAGGCTGCGCGCCGCCTGGGCGTCGATCACCACCTGGGCATTACCGCCTCGGTCGATACGTTCTACGAGGGCCAGGAGCGCAGCGAGTCGGCGAACCCGCACCTGCTGCGCTCCTTGCGCGGCATCACCGAGGAGTACCGCCACCTGAATGTGCTGAACTACGAGATGGAGTCGGGCACGCTGTTTAAGATGGGCGGCGTGTATGGTTTCGCGGCGGCGTGCGTCTGCGGCGTGATCGCCCAGCGCACCAGCGGCGAGCAGGTAGTGCTCGAGCAGAAGGGCCAGGCGGTCGAGAATGCAATCGCCGTGGCGCTTGCCGCAGCCGCAGCAAGCTCCGTATAGCTCGTTCCGCCTCACACCATCCGAAAGGTTATTTCCATGGCGCATCTCCTCGAACCGACCCGCGCACCCGAGCATCGCTTCGCTTTCATCGGCGTGCCGCACGACGCCGCGACCAGCCTGGGCAACCCTGGCGGGCGCTTCGGGCCGCAGGCGCTGCGCGAGGCGCTGCGCGGCGTGTTTAGCTGGCGCCTGCAGAACGGCCGCCTGGCCGATATCGACGCCGGCGTGATCGACCTTTCGGCCGTCGAGGTGGCCGACTTTGGCGACGTGGCGCTGAGCTACCACGACACCGCCCTGACGGTCGAGCAGACCTACGCGGCGGTGCAGCGCGCGCTGGCCGAGGGTTACACGCCGCTGGTGGCCGGCGGCGACCACGGCATCACCTTTCCGCCGGTGAAGGCGCTGCACGACGCCACGCCCGGCAACATTGGCCTGATCCAGCTCGACGCGCACTGCGACCTGATGGACTTCTCCGATCGCCAGGGGCGCTTCTCGGGCAGCAGCGGCATGCGCCGCTCGGTCGAGCTCGAGCGGCTGGCGCCGGCGAATCTGGTGCAGGTGGGCCTGCGCGGCTACGCCACCGTCGAGCAGTTCGAGATCGGCCAGCAGCTTGGCGTGCGGCGGATCAGCGCCACGCGCTTTGCCGAGCTGGGCGCGCGCGCCGCCGCCGAGCAGGCGCTTGCGCTCGCCAGTGAAGGCGCCAGCGCGGTGTACCTGACGATCGACCTCGACGTGATCAACCCTGGCGAGGCGCCCGGCACCGGCTGGCCCGAGCCGGGCGGCCTGAGCGGCCAGCAGGTGATCGATTTCGTGCGGGCGGTGGCGCCGCGCATTGCCGCGCTCGACATCGCCGAGCTTAACCCGGTGTACGATACGCCGGCGCGCACCACTGCGCTGCTGGCCGCGCGGATCGTGCTCGATTTCATCACCACGCGCGTGCGCGCGGGGTAAGCACCACGCTGCGTTTGATCTTGATTTCTTTCTTTTAGGACGTATGCGGTTGGTGTGTTCAGCCTTCGGCAGAGCGGTACTCTTTTCCGTATTGTGTGCGTTTTTCGCGCTCCGCGGAAAACGCACACCAGACTATCTGCCGCCGCGGGCGGCATTGCCGCCTGCGAACCCACATACAGCAAATGATCAGCCGGGTGTAGCAATCAGGAGGATGTCATGGCGATCAAGACTGCCGATCTCTGCGACGCCCACGCCGACGAGCTGCAGGTTGCGGCTCCGCTGCTGCGCGACTACGGCGCCGCCGCGTTTGGCGGGCCGATCAGCACGGTGCAGGTGCTCGAGGACAATGTGCTGGTGCGCGCCGCGCTCGAGGAGCCCGGCAACGGCCGCGTGCTGGTGGTGGATGGCGGCGGCTCGCTGCGCTGCGCGCTGGTGGGCGATATGCTGGCCGAGCTGGGCGCGCGCAACGGCTGGGCCGGGGTCGTCGTCAACGGCTGCATCCGCGACGCGGCCGAGATTGCGCGCCTGCCGATCGGCGTGAAGGCGCTGGCCACCAATCCACTGCGCAGCGCCAAGCACGGCCAGGGCCAGCGCGACGTGCCGGTGACATTCGCGGGCGTGACGTTCGCGCCGGGCCAGTTTCTATACGCCGACGCCGACGGCATTGTCGTCGCGGCGCGCGCGCTGCCTAGCTAGCCCAATCGCAGGCTGGCGATTGCGCTTCGCGCTTGCTGGTACGGCGGACTTTTGGCTACAAAAAAAGCCAGCTACACGTAGCGCTTGAACCACGCCATGTAGCGCCGCAGCCGGTCGAGGTTGTGCGCGCGCTCGCGCAGGCCGTGTGGCTCGCGCGGATAGATCACCAGCTCGGTCGGCACGCCGCGATCCTTCAGCGCGCGGAAGAACTCGAAGCCCTGGCTGGGCGGTACGATCGTGTCGCTGTCGCCGTGCAGGATCAGCGTGGGCGTGCGCACGTTGTGGACATAATGGATCGGCGAGCGCTCGTCGTAGCGGCCGCCGGAGGCGAACGGGTCGGCGCGCAGGCCGATGCGATCCCACGCGCCAATTGCCGCCACGCCGTGAAACGAGCGCCAGTTGCAGATCCCCGCGCCCATGATCGCCGCTTTGAAACGGTCGGTCTGCGTCACCGCCCACGCGCTCATGAAACCGCCGTAGCTCCAGCCGCCGATCCCCAGCCGGTCGGCGTCGGCGATGCCCAGCGCCACCAGGTGGTCGACGCCGTCGATGATATCTTGGTAGTCGTGGCCGCCGTAGTCGCCGATGGTAGCCTCGGTGAACGCGACGCCCCAGCCGATGCTGCCGCGCGGGTTCGGCAGCAGCACGGCGTAGCCCGCGCCAGCGAACAGCTGCGGCGCGAGGCGCCCCGCGCCGTAGAAGCCGTGCATCCACAGCCAGGCCGGGCCGCCGTGCACCCAGACGATCAAGGGCGCGCGCTGGCCCTCGCGGTAGCCCACCGGCAAAATCAGCTGGCCCTCGATCGAATTGCCGTCGCGCGCGCGCCAGCGTAGCCGGCGCGTCGCGCCCAGGGCGTGCTGGCCGGCGAGCGGCTGCACGCTGCTGACCTGGCGCCACTCGGGCGGCGCGCCGTGGCTCGCGGCCCGGCCTACCCACACCTCTTGCGGGCTGGTGGCGTCCTCGCGCACCACCGCGAAGGCTGCGGCGTCGCGCGCGCGAAACTGGCCGGCGAAATGTTCGCAGAAACCGGCGGCACCACGCCACACCGTCGCGCGCTCGCCCGAGGTGTCGACCCAGCCGATCGCCGCTTCGCCCTCCTCAAATGCCATGTAGTCGAGCGCCGAGCCGTCGGGGCGCCACTGGATGGCCCAGACGCTGCCGCCATACTCGGGCGTGAGCCGGCGCGGCGGTGTCCCCGGCGCGTCGAGCGGCAGCAGCAGCACCTCGCCGCCGTTGATGCCGCGGTCGCTGAGGATGCACGAGAGAAACGCGACCGAGCGGCCGTCGGGGGCGACGCGCGGGAACGCGAACTGCTTCTCGGGCGCGCTGTAGAGCACTTCTGGCGTGCCGCCATTGGGGCCGACGCGCGCCAGCTTCGCGGTGAACCACGACCACTCGTATGGCTCGTCGCCAATCAGCAGCACGAAGCCGCCGTCAGGCGCCCACGCGAACTCCCACACCTGCACGTCGCCGGTGAAAGGCCGCGCGTCGCCGGTGGCCGCGTCGGCCAGCCACACGCGCCGCCAGCGGTGGTGCAGCTCGACTTCGATCGCGTCGTCGTGGGCTGCCACGCGCGCGCGCTGCTCGTCGCTCTCGGCGTCGGTCATCAGCAGCGCGATCTGGCTGCCGTCGGGCGACCATTCAAGCTCTTCCACTGGCGCGGGCAGGTGCGTAAGCTGGCGCGCCTCGCCGCCGCCAAGGTCGATCAGGTAGATCTGCGGCTGCCCGTCGGCGTGCCGGTCGGAAAGAAACGCCAGCGTGCGGCCGTCGGGGCTCCAGCGCGGCGCGGTGTCGGCGCGCGGCCCGCTGGTAAGCTGCCGCGCCGGCGCGCTGCCGTCGGCTGGCGCCAGCCAGATGCGCGTCTTCGGCGCGGCGGTGTCGGTGGTGAAATACTCGCCGGCGACAAACGCCACCAGCGTGCCGTCGGGGCTGATCTGTGCGTCGGCAAGCTGCGTGAACGCGGCCATTGCCTCGGGGGTGAGCGGCTGTTCGGCCATGGGCTTTCTTTCTAATAGGCTTTAGGACTTACACAGTTCGCGCCCTCAGCTTTCGGCAGAGCGGTACTCTTCTGCGTATCGTGTGCGGTTTTCCGCGCGCCGCGCGGAAAACCGCACACGGAAGATGAATAAGTACCATGCTGCCGCAGGCTCAATCTCGTCGCTTGAGGAAACCGAATGACGCACGTGCGTAACTCCTAAGGCTTTATCGGCAAAAGGGGAGCCGGAGGGGCTTTGCCCTCCGAACCTCCCTGGTGGGGCAAGATGGTTCAACTCCAGGGTTTCGGCTGGCTGCGCCAGCTATGTTGGCCCGCCGCCGGGGCGGATAAGCATATCGTTCACCTCGGCGGCAACGGCCGCGGCCGGCTTGGCGGCCAGCAGCCCGGCGAAGAGCGGCAGCTCGCCGGTTCGCAGAGCGTGCTCGGCGTACAGAAACATTGCCGCCGACCAGGCCTGCTGGGCGAAGCCCATGGGATGGCCCGTGACGCCGTGCATCCATTCGTTAAACTCCCACTCGCCGCCGATGCCCTGCCGTCCGGCGGCCGCCAGCCGCAGCAGCAGGCGCTCGGCCTCGGCGTGCCAGCCGTGGCGCACCAGCGCGGCCACGTGAAACCCGCCGATCATCGGCCAGATGCCGCCGTTATGGTACTGGTGCGGCACATTCAGGTTGCGGCTGCGGTAATACTCGCGCCAGTTGCTTTCGCCTGGGTAGATCGGCGGGTGGATGGCCTTGGTCGGGTAGGGCTCGTGCATTCCAACCTGGTGCATATAGCGCAAAATATGCTCGGCGCGGTGGCCGTCGGCCACGCCGGTGAGAATCGCCAGCAAGTTGCCAAGGCTGTCGCACCAGTCGCCGTACTCGCGAAACGCGACCCACGGCAAGTAGAACGGCCGGCTCGAAATCGTGCCGATATTGTGATACAGCATGTACCACTCGAGCCGAAACGACTTGAGGCGCTCGAGGTGCGCGGCGAAATGCTCGGCCACCCAGCAGCGGTCAATCCACATCAGCGAGTTAATGCGCTCGTGGATGCCGTAGGCATCGATCGCCAGATGGTGGGCGGCCTGCGCGGGCGGCAGCGCCTGCGCCAGCGCCGCGTGGGCCAGCGCGGCGGCGTAGAACAAAACATTATCGTAGAGCGTGTTGTAGCGCACCGCCAGCAAGTCCATCCAATCGCCGGCCTCGGGGATCTCGAGCAGCCCGCACTCATTCATGTCCTGATACTCAAGCCAGCGCAGCGCCCGGTCGATGCTCGGCCAGCTTTGCAGCAGGAATTCGGCGTCGGAAGTGATGCTGAAGTACAGGTAATGGCACAGGATGTACCACAAGTTCGCGTCGACGGCGCCGGCATTCTCGGTGCTGATGTAGCCAGTGTCGGGGTTGACGTTCAGTGGGATCAGGCCGCGCGGCGACTGGTGGGCGCGCAGCGTCTCGAGTGCGGCGCGCGCCGTGGCTAGCAGCAGTGGCTCGCGGCCGGCCACGGCGCCGAGGAAGATCACGCCATTGTCGCGCGCCCAGATCTGCGGGTAGCCTGCGGCGAGACCCGAGGCGCGAAAGCCAAGCGGCGTAGCGCAGCGCGACAGCACGTCGAGCGCGCGGTCGCGGGCTTCGTCGATCAGCGCGTGGCTATGCATAACCAGGCCACCTGTATACCGAGCGGCGCAACGCCCACGCCGTCGCCATCCACAAGGAGTATGCCCGAGCGCTCCTGGCCCGGCCAGGAATGCGCAATGTTTGCGGCGGCAATTGTACCGCCGCGCGCCGGACGTGAACATCTGACTACAAGATGATGCCATGATACCATAAAGGTAATAGCTCCAGCGTAGGAAACAAACCCCGCCGCCCGGCGAGCACGCTTTCCAGCGACGACAACCAAAACCGCCGGCCCGGCGCTGGCAATAAAAGCTGCTATACTGGCCGCAACATTGGCACGGAGGAGCCAGCCATGCCCAGCTACCTTGAATACCTCGCGCCGCGGCTCGACGCCGCCGGGCAGCTCAACGACAGCATCGGCATCCACGAAGGCCGGGTGATCTTTGCCGGCGAGGTCGACCTGCTTGAGCTTGTGGGCCGCTACGGCGCGCCGCTCGAGGTGTCGTTCTGCCCGCAGATCACGCGGCGGATCACGAGCATGCGCGCGCACTTCGCCCTGGCGCGCGAGCGCACCGGCTATCGTGGCGAGTTTGTGTACGCCTACGCCACCAAGGCAAACTTCGCCGAAGAGGTGGTGCGCAGCGCGCTCGACGCCGGCGCGCACTACGAAACTTCCTCGGCCTTCGACGTGCGGATCGCCCACCGGCTGTGGCGCGCCGGGCTGCTGCCGGCCGACCGCTTTATCTTCTGCAATGGCTCGAAGGAGCCGCCGTATATCGCGGCCATCCGCGAGCTGCGCGAGGCCGGCTTCGCGCGCGTGGTGCCGATCCTCGACGACCTCGAGGAGTTCGAGCAGCTGGCCGGCTGCGCCGCGCCGCTGCTGCTGGGCGTGCGCGAGCGCAAAGACGCCGGCGACATGGCCGCAGGCATCACCTACGGCTACGACCGCTTTGGGATGGCGCCGGACGAGCTTGATCGGCTGGCGGCGCGCGTGGCCGGCACGCCGCACACGCTGGCGCTGTACCACGCGATGGTCGGCAGCCAGCTGCACGACCAGGAGTTCTGGCTCGGCGAGGTGCGCGAGTCGCTGGCGGGCTACGCGCGCCTGCGCGAGCGCGCCCCGTCGCTGAGCTACTTCAACTTCGGCGGCGGCATGCCCACCGGCGCGTACGACATCGGCTTCCGCTTCGACTACGCCGGCTTCGCCGAGCGGCTGCTGCGCGAGGTGGCGGGCTGGTGCGGCGCGCGCGGCATCGCGCAGCCGCACCTCGTGGGCGAGTTCGGGCGCTACAGCGTGGCCGACCACGGCGTGCATATCTTTGAGGTGGGCCGGGCGAAGCCGGGGCAGCCCGGCAAGCCGCCGTGGTACCTGCTGAACGGCAGCCTGATGGTGGCGCTGCCGGATATTCTGATTGTCGCGGGGCAGCACTTCATCTGCCTGCCGCTGAACCACCTCGGCGCGCCGGCCGTGCCGGTGGTGCTGGGCGGCCGGCGCACCTGCGACTCCGACGACTTCTACCCGCGCGGCGATACCGAGCTGGTGCTGCCGCTGATAGCCGGGCAGGGCCTGGGTGCGGGCGCGCAGCCCGCCGGGCCGCTGTATATCGCCTTCTTCGGCACCGGTGGCTACCAGGCGATGCTGGCGGGCGAGGGCGGCGCGCATCACTGCCTCGCCCCGGAGGCGCCTAAGCTGATCATCGAGGACCGCGCGGGCGAGCGCAGCACGCGGCTGGTTGGGGAGCAGAGCTGGGAGGATGTGTTGAATGAGCTTGGGTACAGTGCGGGGTGAGGTGGGGCCTGCGCGGCCCCGCGCCCCGCTCGTTCCAGGCTGCTTCGGGGCCTGCGCGGCCCCGCACCCTGCGGCAGGGGTGCGACGGCACCCCTGCACCCCCGTTTGGGGCTTCGCCCCAAGCCCCGTTAAAGAATACCGCCTCGGTTGCAGCCTCGGTGGTGCATGCCTCGTGGCATAGAAGCATGTGATGGTTTGCCCTGAGGCGTGCCTCGCGGCGCGGCGGGATGTGATGGTTTGCCCTGAGGCGTGCCTCGCGGCGCGGCGGGATGTGTCGGTTTACCCTGAGGCATGCCTTGTGGCACGGCGGGATGTGTCGGTTTGCCCTGAGGCATGAGCGTAGGCATTGCCACTGGTACGGCCTTTCCCGTAGGGCGCGCATCGTGCGCGCCTTCTCCCTCTCGGGCTGGGCGTGCCCCGCTCGCTCGTTCCAGACTGTTTCGGGGGCTGGGCGTGCCCCGCTCGCTCGTTCCAGACTGCTTCGGGGCCTACGCGGCCCCGTGCCCCGCGGCAGGGGTGCGACGGCACCCCTGCACCCCGCCGCTGGGGCGCTGCCCCAAGCCCGGTTAAAGAATACCGCCTCGGTTGCAGCCTCGGTGGTGCATGCCTCGTGGCATAGAAGCATGTGATGGTTTGCCCTGAGGCATGCCTCGTGGCAAGAAGCATGTGATGGTTTGCCCTGAGGCATGAGCGTAGGCATTGCTTGCTGGCACATCCTTCGTTCCCGTAGGGCGCATCGTGCGCGCCTTCTCCCTCTCGGGTGGGCTGCGGCGCTGCACCGTGGGCATCGCGGCACTATTCTTGCGCATCCGCTCGCCATACTGAAGCAGATTGTGAGAGTGACAGACTATGCGCCAAGTGAGGTTGGGGGCTTTGCTGGCTCTGCTGGTGGGCGCACTGCTGTGGCCCGCCGCGCCGGGCGCGCGCGCCGCTGGCGAGGCTGGCTTCATCGACTTCTCGTTCTTCGTGGCGGCTCGCGGCCAGCCCAATGTCGACGCGGTGACCACGCCCAGCGCCGAGAAACCCCAGAGCAAGCTGTGGTACAACGACGGCCGCTGGTGGGCCGACCTCGTGAGCCCGGCCGCCAGGGCGCACCGCATCTTCGCGCTCGACCGCGCCACGCAGCAGTGGGTCGATACCGGCACGCGCCTCGACCCGCGCCTGCAGACGAAGTCGGACTGCCTGTGGGACGGCGCGCACCTGTATGTTGTCTCTGGCGGCGGCCTCGAGTCGACTGGCGCCGACCTTGATGCGCAGCTGTTTCGCTACAGCTACGCCAACGGCGCCTACAGGCTCGACTCGGGCTTCCCGGTGACGGTGCGCCGGGGCGGCGCCGAGGCGATCGTGATCGACAAAGACACCAGAGGTACGCTGTGGGTCGCGTATACCCAGGGCAACACGGTGTTTGTCAACAGCAGCGCCGGGGCCGACAACAAGTGGGGCTCGCCGCTCGCGCTGGCGCCCGCGCAGACCAACGGCACGGTCACTACCGATGATATCGCCTCGCTGGTGGCCTACGGCGGCAAGATCGGCGTGCTGTGGAGCAACCAGAACGATGGCGGCTTCTACTTCGCCAGCCACGCCGACGGCACGCCCGCGAACCGCTGGTCGGGCGCGACGGTCGCGCGCAGCCCCGGCCTCGCCGACGATCACATCAGCCTCAAGGCGCTGCAGTCCGGCGCGACAGGCACGCTGTATGCCGCAGTGAAAACCTCGCTCACCCAGCCCGGCGAGCCGTCGATCCTGCTGCTGGTAGGCAGGCCCCAGGCCAGCGGCGATGTGGCGTGGGCGACTGTGCTGGTAAGCGCAGTCAGCGCGAACCAGACGCGGCCGATGGTGATGCTCGACAGCACGAACCGGCAGGTGTATGTGATCCTGGCCGACGAGAGCGGCGGCAGCATCTACTACAAATCGGCGAGCCTCGACGGGCCCGCGTTCGACCCGAACAGCAAGGGCCAGCTGCTGATCGGCAGCGCGCGTGCGCCGTTTTTGAACAACGCGACCTCGAGCAAGCAGAGCGTGAACGGCGCGACCGACTTGGTGGCGCTGGCGAGCTACGATAACTTCGCGCGCCCCAGCGCCAGCCCGGCCACGACGGATGTGTACGCTCACGGAGTGATCGACCTGGCCGGAGGCGCCCCGCCGAGCAGTTGGGTGTTTGTGCCGCTGGCACGGCGCTAGCACGGGAGCGTTGAAGCGGGGAGCGGGGGAGCGTTGGAGCGGAGAGCGCAGACACCGCCCTGCGCGTATATCTCAGGGCAAACCCACACCCGTACCCGTGCCACGAGGCATGCGCCACCGGCGTCGCGAGAGCTGCCGCAGGGTGCGGGGCCGCGTAGGCCCCGACAGCTTTCGCAGGGGCAAGAGTGTGGCGCGCACGATGCGCGCCCTACGGGAAAGGCCGTGCCAGCGTCAGCGCCATACGCTCATGCCTCAGGGCAAACCCATACGTGCTTCTGTGCCGCGAGACACACCTCAGGGCGAACCATCACATGCTTCTGTGCCACAAGGCATGCACCACCGAGGCTGCAACCGAGGCGGTATTCTTTAACGGGGCTTGGGGCGAAGCCCCAAACGGGGGTGCAGGGGTGCCGTCGCACCCCTGCCGCAGGGAACGGGGGCGCGCAGCCCCCGAACGCCCTCGCCGGGAACGGGGCCGCGCAGGCCCCGAAGC
Source organism: Kouleothrix sp. (assembly GCF_046328425.1). Classification (NCBI taxonomy): domain Bacteria; kingdom Bacillati; phylum Chloroflexota; class Chloroflexia; order Chloroflexales; family Roseiflexaceae; genus Kouleothrix; species Kouleothrix sp. The sequence goes on along the minus strand of NZ_JAXLWP010000008.1, from coordinate 128,920 downwards.
AGTCTGGAACGAGCAGGGCGAGCCCCGGCCCATCCGAGATGAAGAAGGCGCGCACGATGCGCGCCCTACGGGAAAGGCCGTGCCAGCGTCAGCGCCATACGCTCATGCCTCAGGGCAAACCCATACGTGCTTCTGTGCCACGAGATACACCTCAGGGCGAACCATCACATGCTTCTGTGCCACGAGGCATGCACCACTAGCATGGCAAATGAGGCGGCATTCTTTTGTGGGGCCTGGGGCATCGCCCCAGCGGGAGTGCAGGAGGCCGGCGGCGGCCTCCTGCCGCGGGGCGCGGGGCCGCGCAGGCCCCGAAGTAGTTTCGAGCGAGCAGGCCCTCAGGCTGCCGCCGGCCCATCATAGCGGCGCAGCTCAGCATAGCGCCACGCCACCCAGCCCACCATTGCCACGCACAGCGCGCCCCCGAGGAACACTGCCGCCGGCCCGCCGATCAGGCTCGCCGCAATGCCCGACTCTAGCTCGCCGAGCTGTGGCCCGCCCGCGAAGAACACCATGTTCACCGCAGTCATGCGGCCGCGCAGGTCGTCGGGAGTCATCAGCTGGCGGATGGTGCCGCGGATCACCATGCTCACCGTGTCCGAGGCGCCGGTGCCGGCCAGCGCCAGCAGCGTGAGCGGCAGCCAGCGCGAGATGCCGAACACGGCGGTGCACACGCCGAAGATCGCGATCGACCAGAACAGCACCGGCCCCTGCCTGCGGATGGTGGCCGAGGCCAGCGCCGTCGCCGCCAGCACCGCGCCGACCGACGGCGCGGCGTACATCCAGCCCAGCTCGATCGCCCCGACGTGGAGCACCTTGTCGGCGAACAGCGGCAGCAGCGTCAGCGCCGCGCCGAAGAACGTGGCGAAAAAGTCCAGCAGCATGGTCGAGGCGATCAGCGGCGTGCGGAACACAAAGCGCAGCCCCTCGAGCGCTGCCGCGAGCGTGACCGGCTGGCTTGCGCGCGGCGCGGCGCGCGAGCGCATAAGCAGCAGCGCCAGCAGCACCGCCAGAAACGAAGCCGCGTCGATCCAGTACACCGGCGCCACGCCGCCCCACGCAATCAGAATGCCGGCCAGCGTTGGCCCGACGATCGTCGCTAGCTGCCAGGCGATGATGTTCAGGCTCAGCGCGTTTGGCAGGATCTCGGCGGGCACCAGGCTTGGTATCAGCGCCTGGCGCGCCGGCATCTCGAACGCACCGACCACCGCCGCCAGGATGACCATCGCGTAGACGATCCACAGCGGCGGGCTGGCCAGCCCGCTCGCCAGCGCCAGCACCGCCGACGATACCAGCGCGCCGATCGTGGTGAGCATCAGCAGCGAGCGCCGGTCGGCGCGGTCGGCCACGAGCCCGCTCACCAGCGCGGTGGCCACGATCGGCACGGCGCGCGCCAGCCCGATCAGCCCGAGCGCCAGGGCCGGGTCGATCGCCGCGCCGCGCTTGGCGAGCTCGTACACCTGCACGTTCACCGCGACAATGCGCATCTGCGAGCCGGCGATCGACACCAGCTGCCCCAGCCAGAGCAGCCGGAAGTCGCGGTAGCGCAGCGCCGCCAGCGGCGCGAGCCGGCTTACGACAGCCGGCGAAGAAGGGGTGGTTCCCATAGTTGGCGAAAGCTCCTCAGAGCGGATCCATAGCGGCATATCATACCAAATTCGGGCAGAGAATGATACGATGCGGCGCGATGTTCCAGGCCAGGTGCTATAATTCCAGCGCCTTCAAGCCAGCCGGAGGATCGCATGTACCACCCAACCACGCGCGTGCTCACAGTGCTCGAGCTGCTGCAGTCGCACGGCCGTATGAGCGGGCCGGATCTGGCGGCGCGGCTCGAGGTGAATGTGCGCACCATCCGGCACTACATCGCCATGCTGCAGGATCTAGGCATCCCGATCGAGGCCGAGCGCGGCCGCGCCGGGGCCTACCGGATGCGGCCGGGCTTCAAGCTGCCGCCGCTGATGTTCACCGAGGACGAGGCCGTGGCGCTGACGCTGGGGCTGCTGGCGGCGCGCCGGCTTGGGCTGGCCGCCGCCGCGCCGGCCACCGAAGGCGCGCTGGCGAAGGTCGAGCGCGTGCTGCCCGAGGGGACGCGCGCGCGCGTGCAGGCGCTTCAGCACGCGCTGCGGCTTGAGTTCCCCATGCTCTACAATGCCCCCGACAGCGCGGTGGTAGTGACGTTCAGCACCGCAGTGCAGCAGCGCCGGCGCGTCGAGTTTGGCTATCGCTCGTGGCGCGGCGAAGACACCGAGCGCGCGATCGATCCCTACGGCGTGGTGTACTATGGCGGGCGCTGGTACGCCGCCGGCTTCTGCCAGCTGCGGCGCGGCCTGCGCGCCTTTAGGCTCGATCGCGTGCGCCGCGCCAGGCTGCTCGACGCCACCTTTACGCCGCCGAGCGATTTCGACAGCCTGGCGTTTGTTGTGCACTCGCTGGCCACGACGCCGGGCGACTGGGCGATCGAGGTGCTGCTGCAGACCGATCTGGAGACTGCGCGCGGGCGCGTGCCCGAGACGCTTGCTACGCTCGAGCCTACCGCCGAGGGGGTGGTGCTGCGCTGCAATGTGCAGAACCTCGACTGGTTTGCGCATTTCCTGGCCGGCCTGCACTTTCCGCTGGTGGTGCGCCAGCCGTCCGAGCTGCGCGCCGAGCTGCGCGCGCTGGCCGAGCGCGTGGCAGCGCTTGCCGCCGCCGAGGAGCCTGCCGAGCTTGCCGCGAATGCGTAGGCGCGCACGGCGCCGTTGATCGGCTGCACTGCGCCGTTGATCGGCTGCACGGCGCCGTTGAGCGGCTGCATTGCGCCGTTGATCGGCTGCACGGCGCCGTTGATCGGCTGCATTGCGCCGTTGATCGGCTGCATTGCGCCGTTGATCGGCTGCATTGCGCCGTTGAGCGCCGTCGGCAGGTGCGCGAGGCCGATCGGGGCGCGCAGGCCCGAGCCGCATCTTGCAGTATAATACACGCCACGATCACCACAAAAGGAACCCCATGAGCTACGACCGCCAGTTCGGCTTCAATACGCGCGCGCTGCACGCCGGGCAGCGCCCCGACGCGGCCACTGGCGCGCGCGCCGTGCCGATCTACCAGACGACCTCGTACGTATTCGAGGACACCGAGCACGCCGCCAACCTGTTCAACCTCCAGCGCTTCGGCAACATCTACACCCGGATCATGAACCCGACCACCGCCGTGCTTGAGGAGCGCATCGCCGCGCTCGAGGGCGGCGTGGGCGCGCTTGCGGTGGCGTCGGGCCAGGCCGCCCAGCTGATCGCGCTGGCCGGGCTGCTCGAGGCCGGCGACGAGATCGTGGCCGCCAGCACGCTCTACGGCGGCACCTACACCCAGCTCGACGTCAGCTTGCGGCGCTTTGGCATCAATACGACGTTTGTCGACCCGGAGGACCCCGAGAATTTTCGCCGCGCGATCACCCCGCGCACCAAAGTGCTCTACGGCGAGACGATCGGCAACCCGCGCATCAACGTGCTCGACATCGCGGCGGTGGCCGGCGTAGCCCACGACGCCAACATCCCGCTCATGATCGACAACACCTTCGCCTCGCCATACCTGTGCCGCCCGATCGAGCACGGCGCCGACATCGTCGTGCACTCGGCAACCAAGTTTATCGGCGGGCACGGCACCAGCATTGGCGGCATCATCGTCGACTCGGGCCGCTTCGACTGGGGCAAGGGCGCGTTTCCGCAGCTGCTCGAGCCGAGCAAGGGCTACCACGGCATCCGCTTCTACGAGACGTTCGGCGACTTCGCGTTTATTATGAAGGCGCGCGTCGAGGGCCTGCGCGACCTCGGGCCGGCGCTCAGCCCGTTCAACGCCTTTCTGTTCCTCCAGGGCGTCGAGACGCTGGGCCTGCGCATGGAGCGCCACGTCGCGAACGCCCGCGCGGTCGCCGAGTTCCTGGGCGCGCACCCGAACGTGCAGTGGGTAAACTACCCCGCGCTGCCCGGCAGCCCGTACCAGGCGCTGGCCGCGCGCTACCTGCCGCGTGGCGCCGGGGCGATCATGACCTTCGGCATCGCCGGCGGGCTGGCCGCCGGGCGGCGCTTCATCGAGGGCCTGCAGCTGTTCTCGCACCTCGCCAACGTCGGCGACGCCAAGAGCCTGGTGATCCACCCGGCCAGCACGACCCACCAGCAGCTCAGCGAGGCCGAACAGCGCGCCGCCGGCGTGCAGCCCGAGATGATCCGGCTCTCGATTGGGCTGGAAGATAGCGACGACCTGCTCTGGGATCTCGACCAGGCGCTGCGAGCGAGCAGCTCGAGCGTTTGAAGAAATGGGTTCGCAGGTTGCGTTTTCAGGACGAGGGACGAGGGACGAGGGACGAGGGACGAGGGACGAGGGACGAGGGACGAAGGATGAAGGATGAAGGACGAGGGACGAAGGATGAAGGACGAGGGACGAGGGACGAAGGATGAAGGACGAGGGACGAAGGATGAAGGACGAGGGACGAAGGACGAAGGAAGAAGGAAGAGGGAAGAGGGAAGAGGGAAGAGGGAAGAGGGATCGCGCTGATTCGTCTTCCATACTTTCGTCAGTGGAAGTTTGTTGCCTAAAGAGGAAATCATGCTCGACTTTACCCCGGTTCGCAAGCGCGAGAAGACCATGCTGCAGCTGGCCGAGGGCCTGACGCTCGACGACCTGCGGCGCCTGACGAACGAGATGATCGACACCATGCTCGGCTATATCGCCGAGTCGACCGACGCCGACGTGCAGGCGCCCATCCCCGACCCCGACGCCAACGACACTTTCGCCAGCAACCCCGACGACGTGCTTATCTCGTGGACGCTCGGCCACGTGATCGTGCACACCACTGCCTCTGCCGAGGAGTCGGCGGCGCTGGCGGCCGAGCTGGCGCGCGGCGTCGAGTTTCACGGCCGGTCGCGCAGCGAAGTGCCCTGGGAGCAGGTCACAACCATCGCGCAGTGCCGCGCGCGCCTCGAGGAAAGCCGGCGCATGCGCCTGGCCAGCCTGGACATGTGGCCCGACGAGCCGCACCTCGCGAACAGCTACGAGCCGTACGCCGGGGTCGGGCAGTACAACGCGGTGGCGCGCTTCATCGGCGGCCTCTCGCACGACGACGCGCACCTCGGCCAGATCGAGCGGCTGGCGCGCGAGGCACGGGCGCTGCGGAGCTAGCGCCGACCAAGTTCGTCACCAAGGCGCGAGAAAGCTTCGCGCTCTCGCGCACGAGACCATGGACACCGCTGTCGTGCTGAACCAAGCGAAGCATCTCTATGTGGCGTCGCTGTATCGAGGAGATGTTTCGCTTCGCTCAACATGACAAGGACTTACGCAGTTGCGTTGTTCGGCTCTCGAAGTAGTGCATTTCGCCTGCGCAGCGTGGTGCTTGCTGATCATTGTGTCCATTTTCCGCGCGGAGCGCGGAAAATGGACACCTCAAGATGTAAAGTACCGCTCTGCCGAAGGTGTGTAGTATGAGCAATCTCCCAATGCCGACCGGCGCGGTCAGCTCGAGCTCGCCGGTGGCGCAGACGCCCTACGCCACCACCGCGTTTCAGCGGCTGCGCATCCTCGAAACCTACCGCACGATCGCGATGGTCGGGCTCTCGTCGAACCCGTTCCGCCCGAGCCACTTCGCGGCGATCTACATGCTCGCCGAGGGCTACCGCGTGATCCCGGTGAACCCGCGCGAGCAGGCCATCCTTGGCCAGCCAAGCTACCCATCGCTGCGCGCCATCCCCGGCCCGGTCGAGATCGTCGACATCTTTCGCGAGCCGTCGGCGGTTCCCGCGATCGTCGAGGAGGCGATTGCGGTCGGCGCGAAGGTGGTGTGGATGCAGCTCGGCGTGATCAACCTGGCCGCAGCCGAGCGCGCGCGCGCGGCCGGCCTGGAGGTCGTGATGGACGCGTGCGTCAAGATCGAGCACGCGCGCTTCTTCGGCGGCCTGAACACGATCGGCCTGAACACCGGCGTGATCAGCGCGCGGCGGGCTCGCCACAGCAGCGCGCGGAGCGATTAAGCGCAGAGCAATCTACCCAAGAGGAAAAGTATGCCACGCTATTTCATTGGCATCGACGTCAGCACCACCGCGTCGAAGGCGCTGGCGATCGACGAGAGCGGCACGGTGGTGGCTAGCCACGGCGAGGCGCACGAGCTTTCGACGCCGCGCCCGCTCTGGTCGGAGCAGGACCCGCGCCAGTGGTGGGCGGCGACGTGCGCGAGCTTGCGCGCGGTGCTGCAGCAGATCAGCGCCGACGACGTGGCCGCGGTGGGGCTCACCGGCCAGATGCACGGCCTGACGCTGCTCGACGCCGGCAACCAGATCCTGCGGCCGGCGATCCTCTGGAACGACCAGCGCACCGGCCCGCAGTGCGCGGCGATCACCGAGCAGGTGGGCGCCGAGTGGCTGTACGAGCATATTGGCAGCCTGATGCTGCCGGGCTTCACTGCGCCCAAGATCGCCTGGGTGCGCGAGCACGAGCCCGAGGTGTTCGCGCAGGCCGCGCACATCCTGCTGCCGAAGGACTACGTGCGCCTGCTGCTCACCGGCGCGTATGTCACCGATGTGTCCGACGGCTCGGGCATCGCCCTGATGGACATCGGCCGCCGAACCTGGTCGGACGAGCTGCTGGCCGCGCTCGACATCCCGCGCGCGCTGCTGCCCGAGCTGTGCGAAGGCCCCGAGGTGTGCGCGCGCGTCAGCGCGGCCGGCGCCGAGGCCACCGGGCTGCGCGCCGGCACGCCGGTAGTCGGCGGCGCGGGCGACCAGCCGGCCACCGCGATCGGCAGCGGCATCCTGCGGCGCGGCCAGACCAGCATCACCGTCGGGACGTCGGGCGTGGTGTTTACCGCCAACGACCAGTACCAGCCCGAGCCTGACGGCCGGCTGCACACGTTCTGCCACGCCGTGCCGGGCCAGTGGTTCCACATGGGCGTGATGCTCAGCGCGGCCGGCGGCATGCGCTGGCTGCACGATGCAGTGGCCGCCGGCAGCAGCTACGATCAGCTGAGCGACCTGGCTGCGGCGGTGCCGCGCGGCGCCGACGGCCTGGTGTTTGTGCCGTACCTGACTGGCGAGCGCCACCCGCACCCCGACCCGCTGGCGCGCGGCGCGTTTGTGGGCCTGACGCTACGCAGCGGCCTCGGCCAGCTGGTGCGCAGCGTGATGGAGGGCGTGGCGTTTGGCCTGCGCGATAACCTCGAGCTGCTGCGCGGCCTCGGCGTAGCCCCGGCTACCGCCGCCATCAGCGGCGGCGCGTCGCAAAGCCCGGTCTGGCGCCAGATCCTCACCGACATCGCCGGCATCCCGCTGTACACGATCAACAGCAGCGAGGGCGCGGCGCTCGGCGCAGCGATACTTGCCGCCGTCGGCGCGGGCGCCTGGCCCGATGTGCCGAGCGCCTGCAACGACTTGATCCGCCAGGTTGACGTAACACACCCCGCCGCGGCCGGCGTCGCCGACTACGAGCGGCTCTACCCGATCTACCGCGGGCTCTACCCGGCGCTGCGCCAGTCGTTTGCGGAGCTGGCCGCGTTCGAGGGGTAGCAAGAAGATATACATAACCACCAAGACACCAAGGCGCCAAGATTGAGAAAATATTTCCAAATCTTTGTGTCTTGGTGTCTTGGTGGTTAATCCTTTGGTGACGAAAGGAGAAACGATGCGCTATACCATCCGGCGCATCTCGGTGGGCTCAGCGCTGCGCACGGCGCTGCTGCTCGGCTGGCTGGTGGCGCTGTGCCCGGCGCTATGCCTTGCCGGCGTGGCGCTGCAGGTGCTGCGGCGCGTCAGCGCGGCGCTCGGCCAGATCCAGGCGTTTGACATAAGCGTGCTGGGCCAGCGCATTGCGACGATCGACCTGGTGGCGCTGCTTGGGCTCAGCGGCGCGGCGCAGACAACCGCGCAGCTCGCGGGCCGCGCCGGCGCGACGTTCGCGCTGTTTGCGCTGGTGCTGACGCTGGCGGGCGCGGCGGTGTTCGTGGGGGCGGCGCTGCTATGCAGCGTGGGCTACAACCTGCTGGCGCGCCTCGCCGGCGGCATTGAGGTCGAGCTGCGCGAGCCGCGCTAGCGCAGCTTGGTGCGGGCAACTGCGATGGGGGTGTATAGCCGCACGCTTGCGCCTACAGCTCCCACTCACGAAACTGCTTTGTTTCCTCCATGTACATCCAACCGCTCATGTCCGGCGGCTCGAGGCCCAGCTGCGTGATAATCGCCGAGATCTGGGTGCGGTGCTCGGTTGAGTGCGTGAGCGACTGCATCAGCAGGCTCGCCAGCGGGTACTCGACGGCCGATTTGTCGTCGCGCTCCTGCACCAGCGTGCCGGTGCGCGCGGCGAGCGCCAGCTGCAGCAGCTCGTCGCTGGCCCAGCGCGCCACGTCCTTCAGCAGATCGAAGCTCGCCGCCTGCCCGCGCACGAGCGGCCGCGCCGGCAGCCTGCCATTCGTGCGCTCGACATAGCTCTGCTCGGCGCCAACGATATGGATCAGCGTGTCGCGGATGGTGCCGAAGCTGCCAATCGCGGTTGTATCGAGCTGCGCGTCGCTGAGCTGTTCGCAGAATGCGAGCAGCTTCAGGTTTGCCCAGGCGTTATGCGCGAACAGCGTCGCCAGCACGCTTGCGCCGCCGCTGGAGTTCTCGGTCATGCGGATCCTCCTTTGCTAAGCCATCAAAGCGGTACTTTACATCTTGAGGTGTCCATTTTCCGCGCGCAGCGCGGAAAATGGACACACAATGATCGCCAAGTACCACGCTGCCGCAGGCGAAATGCACTGCTTCGAGAGCCGAACAACGCAACTGCGTATGTCCTAAAAGACGTGGCACGAGCTCTGTGGCGCGGCAGCGGGTGCTGGTTTGCCCTGAGGCATGAGCACCAGGCGCCAATGCAGGCACAGCGCTCCGCGCTACCCAGCCTCAACCTGCTCTTCCTCGCGGCGGAACTGGCTCATATACAGGTCGTAGTAGGCGCCACGGTGCGCCAGCAGCTCGTCGTGGCTGCCGCGCTCGATGATCTGGCCGTCCTTCAGCATCAGCACCTGGTCGGCGTGGCGAATGGTGCTGAGCCGGTGCGCGATCACAAAGCTGGTGCGGCCTTCGAGCAGCTGGTCGAACGCGCGCTGGATCAAGCGCTCGGTGCGCGTGTCGACGCTGCTGGTGGCCTCGTCGAGGATCAGGATGCGCGGGTTGGCCAGCGCCGCGCGCGCGATCGAGATCAGCTGGCGCTGGCCCTGGCTCAGGCCGCTGCCGCGCTCGCCCAGCACCGTCTGGTAGCCGTCGGGCAGCCGCTCGATAAACGTGTCGGCCGAGGCCAGCCTGGCTGCGGCGATCACCTCGTCGTCGGTGGCGTCGAGCCGGCCATAGCGGATGTTGTTCATCACCGTATCGGAGAACAGGAAGCTATCTTGCAGCACGATGCCGATCTGGCCGCGCAGGCTAGCGCGCGTCACGTCGCGCACGTCGATGCCGTCGATCGTCACCGCGCCGCCCGTCACATCGTAGAAGCGCGGCAGCAGGTTGATGATCGTGGTCTTGCCGGCGCCGGTCGGCCCGACGATCGCCACCATCTGGCCCGGCTCGGCCACAAACGAGATGCCCTTCAGCACCTGGGGCGTGGCGCCGGCGGCGGGCGCGGTGCCGGTAGCGCCGGCTGCCGGAGCATAGCTAAATGACACATCCTCGAACGCCACGTGCCCCTGGATCGGCGGCATCGCGCGGGCGCCGGGCCGGTCGGCGATGTCGGGCTCGACGTCGAGCAGGCCGAAGATCCGCTCGCCGCCGGCGATCGCGCTCTGCACGTTCGTCCACATCACCGCGATCTGCTGGATGGGCTGGTTGAAGCGCTGCACGTACTGCAGGAACGCGAACACCACGCCCAGCGAGATCGCGCTGCCGCCGAACAGCGGCTGACCGCGCAGCAGCGAGAGCCCGCCCACCACCACCACGATCGCCAGCGCCACGTAGCCCAGCGCCTCGAGCACCGGGTTCAGCGCGGTGGTGAAGCTGGCCGCGCGCACGTTCGCGTCGCGGTTGGCGGCGTTGGCGCGCCGGAACTGCTCGATGCTCTCGTCCTCGCGGTTGAACGCCTGCACCTCGCGCACGCCGGCGATGCTCTCCTGCAGCCCGGCGTTCACATTGCCCATCTCGCGGCGGCTCTGCCGAAACGCCTTGCGCGCCTGGTTCGAGAAGTAGAACGTGGCCAGCGCCATCACCGGCACCACGCTCAGGCTCAGCAGCGCGTAGGACACATTCGCCTGGAGCATCTTGACGATGATCCAGACGATCAGCAGCGCGCCGCTCAGCACGTTGATCAGCGCGAAGCCCAGCGCCTGCTGAATCGTGTCGGTGTCGCTGGTGATCCGGCTCATGACGTTGCCGGCCTCGTTCTGGGCGTAGTAGCCAAGCGACAGGCGATGGATCTGGTTGAACAGATCCTCGCGGATCTGCCGCAGCGCGCGCTGGCCCGACCAGTTCATCGAGTAGAACGACAGGCCGCCGAAGATCGAGCCGGCGACGAACAGCGCCAGCAGGATGCCCACCAGGCCGAGCAGGCCGGCCACGCGCGCGTCGGCGCTGGCGTTGGCGCTGGCGCTGGTGTACCAGCAGCTCGCCGGCTGCGGGAACAGGTAGCAGTCGACGGCCTGGCCGATCAGGTCAGGCGCCGTCACCTGCGTCCAAGTCGACGCGACGATCATGGCAAGCGCCAGCAGCGCGCCGGGCCAGTATTTCCGAAAGTACTCGCCGAAGCGCCCCAGCGTGGCAAAGGTGTTCTTGGGCTTGGATACCTCGGTATTCAGCAGGCGGCCGGGTCCGCCGGGTCCTCCCATCATAGCATTCGCTCCGCTATTTCTTTCGGGCGGCGCGGCTGCCAGCCGCGCCGCCCAATGATCTTCGCTACGTGTATGCCTGCGGCAGCAAGATCTTTGTGTATGGTTTTCTGCGCGAAGCGCAGAAAACCACGCACTGCTCAACAATCAGCCGGGCGCCGAGCGGGCGCGGCCGGCCGCTACACCGCAGGCGCGGTGGCGGCGTCGCCCACCAGCTGCGAGCTATAGATCTCGGCGTAGATCGGGCTGTTCTCGATCAGCTCGGCGTGGGTGCCGCGCGCCACGATCTGGCCCTTCTCGAGCACCAGGATCTGGTCGGCGTTCAGCACCGTGCTGATGCGCTGGGCGATCACAAAGCTGGTGCGGCCGCGCATCAGGTTGTCGAGCGCGCCCTGGATCTTCTGCTCGGTCTGCAGATCGACGCTGCTGGTCGAGTCGTCGAGGATCAGGATGTGCGGGTCGAGCAGCAGCGCGCGGGCGATCGCCACACGCTGCTTCTGGCCGCCCGAGAGCGTCGTGCCGCGCTCGCCCACGGGCGTATCGTAGCCCTGCGGGAAGCCCATGATGAAATCGTGGGCGGCGGCGGCCCTGGCGGCGGCCTGCACCTGCTCGATCGACGCGTCGGGCCGGCCGAAGGCGATGTTGTCGCGGATCGTGCCGCTGAACAGGTTGGTTTCCTGCAGCACAATGCCGATCTGGCTGCGCAGGCTATCGATCGTGACATCGCGCAGGTCGTACCCGTCGATCAGGATCGCGCCGTCGCTCGCGTCGTAGAAGCGCGGGATCAGGTTGATGATCGTCGTCTTGCCGCTGCCGGTAGCCCCGAGCAGCGCGATCGTCTGGCCCGGCTCGGCGGCGAAGCTCACTTCCTTCAGCACCGGGTCGCCGCTGCCGAAGTAGCGGAAGGTGACATTGTTGAACTCGACGCGGCCGACGATCGGCGGCAGCGCGAGCGCGCCGGGCTTGTCGACGATATCGCTCTGCGAGTCGAGGATCTCGAAGATCCGCCCGGCCGACGCGCCGGCCTGGGCCATCAGCGAGATGATAAAGCCGAGCTGGCCGAGCGGGAAGAACACATAGATCAGGTACAGGCTGAACTTCTGGTACTCGCCCAGGTTCAGCGTGCCGGCGATGATCTGCTTGCCGCCGAAGTACAGGATCACCGCCTGGCCGATCTGCGCGATCAGGAACACCACTGGGAACAGAAACGCGAACGTGCGGCTGACCTTCAGCTGCTGCTCCATGAGCGAGGTGGCGGCGCGGTCGAAGCGCTGCTCCTCGTACGGCTCGCGCGTAAACGCCTTCACCACCTTGATGCCGGCGAGGTTCTCTTGCAGGATGGTGTTGAGCGCCGAGAGCCGGCGCTGCACCTCGCCGAACAGCGGCTGGCTGACCGCGCCAAAGATCATGAACAGCACCAGCGCCACCGGCAGCGTCGGCAGGACCCACAGCGTCAGGCGCCAGTTGGTGATGAACAGGATGATCAGCGCGGCGCCGAGCAGCAGAAACGCCTGCGCCGTCAGCACCAGGCCCTGGGCGATAAACATGCGTACCTTTTCGACATCGTCGGTGGCGCGGATCATGAGCTGCCCGGTCTGGTTGCGGTCGTAGTAGCTGAACGACAGGCGCTGCACCTTGGCAAAGATCTCGTTGCGCAGGTCGAACGCCAGGCCCTGCGACGTTTTCTCGGCCATAAACGCCTGCACAAACGAGAACACGCCGCGCATCACCGCGAACGCCACAATGATCAGCGCCGCGTTGAACAGCAGCCCCTCGGCGCCCGACTGGTCGAGCTTGAGCTGGTCGAGGGTCGTGCCGGCGCGCTGGGCGGCCGCGCCCTGGAACTGCGCGGGCACCTGGGTGAGAATAATGTTCGCGAGCGCGCCCTTGGTGACGGCGTCGATCATATTTTGCACCAGCTGCGGCACCGCGAGCTGGGCGATCGTAGCGACGATCAGCGCGCCGTAGGCGAAGATCGCCGTGCGCTTCTGGCGCAGCAGGTAGCGCATGGCGCGCCCAAGGCCGCGGTTGCGCGGGCCGCGCTCGCGGCTGCGTCCGCCCGATTGTGGGCGTGCGGGGGATGCTTGCACGATAGGGTTCTCCTCTTGAACTGGGCTACGCGGGGCCGTGCAGCGTCGTGACGGCGCGCTCGAGCAGATCGATAAACAGCAGCTGCTCGTCGGGCGACAGCCCCTCGAGCAGGCGCTCCATGCCGGCGAGCTGATCCTGGTAGATCTCGTGCAGCAGCGCGCGCCCCGGCTCGGTGAGCGAAAGCAGCGCCACGCGGCTGTCGTCGGCGTGCGGCTGGCGCGCGATCATGCCGGCGGCGAGCAGCCGGCGCGTCAGCGCCGTCACCGAGGGCGGCGTCAGGCACAGCTGCTCGGCCAGGTCCTTCATTGCCAGCTGCGGCTGGGCCGCGAGCAGGTGCAGCGCGCGCAGGTGCGAGAACGAAAGGTTCAGCTGGTGCATGCGCGCGATCGCCGGGCTGTGCTTGCTGGCGCGCATCTGCTCGAAGAGCCGCAGCAGCCGCTGCGCGTTGGAAGAGGTGGTTTTCATGGTGCCTGGTGGCTTCCTATTAGTTAGTAAAACTAACTATCGGTATGATAGCACATGTTGGGCGCTTGTCAATCTCTATTTGATCTATTTGTTTAGGATTTACGCCGTTGCGTTGTTCGGCTTCCCGAAGCTGTGTATGGCGCCTGCGGCAGCATCGTGTGTCCATTTTCCGCGCGGAGCGCGGAAAATGGACACATCCAAAAGGAAAGTACCATAAAGCAGGCGATCAGCCCTGGAGCGCAGCCGAAGACGCGCGCGGCGTCCGGCATTGCCGGACGCCGCGCAGCAAGCACAAGCAGGCGATGGGATCAGGCCTCTTGGTCGGCCCAGGCCATGTAGCTTTCGAGCGAGCCGTTGAAGTAGACGTGCACCACCTGGTTGTGCGTCACGCGGCTGAGCGCGTCCCACACCTCGGCGTCGTCGGTGCTGTGCACCACCAGCATACCCTGCTCGGGCGCGAACTCATCTTCGCCGGGGGGAATGACGAAGCCCAGCCACTCGCCGGGGTAGCGCGCCTCGACTGCGGCGATCGGCTCGACGCGGCCCTTCTCGACCATGCCGGTGTACGGGCAGCCGCAGGTGCAGTTTACGCCGCAGCCCTCGTGGGTGCCGCACTGCATGCTCGTGCCGCCGTGCTCGGCAGTGGTCAGGTTGATCATGACTGGCATAGGATTCCTGCTGTGTTTGTCCTATTGTACCAATTCGCTTGATTACTGACGTTTTGGTGGGGTTTGGGGGTGGCTTCGCCGCCCCCAAATTTCTTATTGTGTGGCACTCCGTGGCTTCGCCACGGAGTGCCACACAATCTCTACGTGATCAAGCGAACAGCGTATTAGATATGGATCGCGGCGCCCTCGGCGGCGGCGTGCTCGGCCTCGCCCAGCGCCTCGTACAGCGTCGGGTGGGCGTGGATGGTGCGCATGAGCGACTCGGCGGTAGCCTCGTGCGAGAGCGCCACGCCGCCCTCGGCGATCAGCTCGGTGGCGTGCGGGCCGATGATATGGATGCCCAGCACCTCGTCGTACTTCGCCTCGGATACTACCTTGATGAAGCCGTTGCGCTGGCCGAGGATCGTGGCCTTGCCGTTGGCCGAGAACGGGAACTTGCCGATCTTCACGTCGTAGCCCTGCTCGCGCGCCTGCGCCTCGGTCAGGCCGACGCTGGCGATCTCGGGGTTGCTGTAGGTGCAGCCCGGCACCTTGCGGTAGTCGATCGGCGGCGCGTGGTGCCCAGCGATCAGCTCGGCCGCCAGGATGCCCTCGGCCGAGGCCTTGTGGGCCAGCCAGGGCGTCGTCACCGCCACGTCGCCGATCGCGTAGATGCCGGGCACATTGGTCTTCATGCTGGCGTCGACCTTGACGAAGCCGCGCGGGTCGAGCTCGACGCCCAGCTCTTCAAGGCCCAGGCCCTTGGTGTTTGGCGCGCGGCCGATGCCCAGCAGCAGGCGCTCGGCGGTGAGGCTCTGCTCTTTGCCGTCGGCGTCGGTGAACGTGGCCGTCACCTGGCCCTCGCCTTTGTCGATCTTGGTCAGCTTGGCGCCGGTGAACGCCTTGATGCCGCGCTTATTGAAGGCACGCGCCAGCTCGGCGCTGATCTCCTCGTCCTCGACGGGCACGAGCCGCGGCAGCGCCTCGATGATCGTCACCTGCGCGCCGAAGGCGCGGAAGGCCGACGCGAACTCGACGCCGATCGCGCCGGCGCCGACGATGATGATCGACTTGGGCACGGCCGGCAGGGCCAGCGCGCCGGTCGAGGAGATGATCAAGTCTTCGTCGAACACGCCGCCGACCGGCGGCAGCGCGCGCGGCTGCGAGCCGGTGGCGATGATGATATTCTTCGCGCTGACGCGGGTTTCTTTGCCATCGGCGCCGGCGACGACGACCGTATTGCGGTCGGCCAAGCGCGCGGTGCCGTTGATCTGGTCGATCTTGTTCTTTTTCATCAGAAAGCCGACGCCGCCGGTCATCTGCTTGACGACCTTTTCTTTATATTTGATCACCCCGGCCCAATCGACCTCGGCCTGCGGGATGATAATGCCGAACTGCTTGCTGTCGCGCGCCTCTTCGAGCAAATCGGCGCTGTGGAGTATCGCCTTGGTGGGGATGCAGCCAATATTCAAGCACACGCCGCCCCAGTACTCGCGCTCGACCACTGCGGTTTTAAGCCCCAGCTGGGCGCTGCGAATCGCGGCGACATAGCCGCCCGGCCCGGCGCCGATCACCACAACATCATACTGCGTGTCGCTCACGGATGTTGCCTTTCTTCTGCGGAACAAACCCGGCGTATTGTACCACATTGGGGGCGGTGGTCGGGGTGCGCGATGGCGAGGGCACCATGAAAGCGCGCCGCTGCGCGGGGCGGTTGGGGCAGCTTGAAGATGTTGGGGGCACGTTGCCGTGGGGAAGGTGGGTGGGGGCGCGCCGATACGCGGGGATGCAAGGGCGCGCCCCGAAACGCCTAGCCGCCGCCGGCCGGCCCGCCGAGGCCGCCCTCGGTCAGCTTATGCACATCGCCCAGCAGCGCGTCGATCTCATCGAGCGTGACGGTGGCGCCGGTGTCTTTGTGCTTCAGCTCGCCGCGCGCGATCTGCTCTGCGGCAACTTCGCGGATGGTCGCGTTGCGCTTCATGGCCTCTTTCACCAGCGCGGCGGCCGGCATGTAGCCGATCAGCGGGTTCAGCGCAGTGGCGATGATTGCGTTGCGCGCCAGCCAGCCGGTGGCCTTCTCGCGGTTGGCGGTGAGCCCGGCCACGCACTTCTCGGTAAACGCGTTGATCGCGCCGATCAGCACGTGCATCATCTCGAACAGGTTGTGCGCGATGATCGGCATCATCACGTTCAGCTCGAGCTGGCCGGCCTGCGCCGCCAGCGCCACGGTGTAGTCGCAGCCCTGCACGTGGAACGAGGCCATGTTCAGCATCTCGGCCAGCACCGGGTTGACCTTGCCGGGCATGATGCTCGAGCCGGGCTGCACCGCCGGCAGTCGGATCTCGTCGAGGCCGGTGGAGGGGCCCGACGACAGCAGCCGGAAGTCGTTGGCGACGCGCGTGAGCGTGACGCACAGCGTGCGCATGCTGCCCGAGAAATCGGCCGCGTCGGCCTGGCTCTGCATCGCCTCGAACAGGTTGCCCGAGGGGCGCAGCGGCTGGCCAAGCAGCTCCGAGAGCCGCGCGACCATGCGCGCGTGGTACTCGGGGTGTGCGTTCAGGCCAGTGCCAGTGGCGGTGCCGCCGATCCCCAGCCGCCGCAGCCGGTCGGCCGCAACGGCCACGCGCTCGCGGTCGTTGCGCACCGCCTGGGCGTAGGCGCCGAACTCCTGGCCCAGCCGCACCGGCACCGCGTCTTGCAGGTGGGTGCGGCCCGACTTGACGATATCGTCGAACTCGGCGGCCTTGGCGTCGAGCGCAGCGGCCAGGCCGTCGATCGCGGCCAGCAGCGCGTCGATGCGCCAGAGGCAGCCCAGGCGGATGGCGGTGGGGATGGTGTCGTTGGTGCTCTGGGCCATGTTCACATGGTCGTTCGGGCTCACCGGCTTCTTCGGATCGTTCAGCGCGAAGCCGAGGATCTGGTTGGCGCGGTTGGCGATCACCTCGTTCACATTCATGTTGTGGCTGGTGCCCGCGCCGGCCTGAAACGGGTCGACGACGAACTGCGCCCCGTGCTTGCCGTCGAGCACTTCCTGCGCGGCCTGCACGATCGCCTCGGCCAGCTTGGCGTCGAGCAGGCCGAGGTCGCGGTTCACCTCGGCGGCCGCGCGCTTGATCAGCGCCTGCGACCAAACAAACGCCGGGTAGGGGCGCTGGCCGCTGATCGGGAAGTTCAGCACGGCGCGCTGCGTCTGCGCGCCATACAGCGCGTCGGCGGGCACCTGCATCTCGCCGAGCGAGTCTTTCTCTACACGATATTCTTGCGTCATCGCACGATGCCTCCACAGTGTCATTCGGAAGAATGGCCCTATGGTAGCACGAAATTCCCTCAGGCCGGTTACAGCGCTGGTTATGGTTTTGCAACTGTAGAGCACACGGCATGCGCGGCCGGCGTTTTGCCTTCGGCAGAGCGCGGCGGATCCTACCGGAGGCGCGGGCCAGCGCCAGGCAACAGCCGCGCCAGCGCGACAAGCGTTAGGTTCAGGTCGCGGATGCGCGCCAGCACGCCGTGCAGCGCCGCCTGGTCGGGCAACAGGCCGGTGAGGGTGGCGCCGCCGCCGGGCGCGCTGCCGATCGCCAGCGGCGCGAACCACTCGGCCCACTCATCGCCCAGCGGCTCCTCGATCCAGATCTGGTACATCACGCTACTGCCGAAACAGCACCTGCAGCCGGTCGGCGTAGACCTCGGGCGCCTCGACCGGCAGCCAGTGGCCGTACTCGGCGAAGTGCTCGACGCGGCCGCCGTAGCGCTCGGCGGTGCTCTTGGGCGCGAACGGGTCTTTGTCGCCCCACAGCACTAGCGTCGGCACGCGCGCGGTGAGCTGCAGCAGCTCGTCTTCCCAGCCCCTGAAGTTTTCGGGGTTGGTGGTGCGGTACAGCCGCATGATCATGCGGCGCACCGCCGGGTTGGCGATCGACATGGTGAAGCCCTGGTCGATATACGCGTCGCTGAGGCCGGGCGCGAACTTGCGCATCTGCGAGCGCCACACCGATTTGGTGACGAGCGCCAGGCCGATCTCGCCGAGCACCGGCGTGCGCCACATGCGCGCGGCCGAGTGCCAGCGGTAGTCGCTGAAAAAGTTGGTGCTGGATATCGTCAGGCTGCGCACCTGCGCGGGGTGGCGCACCGCCCAGGCCAGGCCGTATGGCCCGCCGAAATCGTGCACTACCACGTGGAGCGGCTGGTCGATCCCCAGGCCGGTCACCAGGCTATCGACCCAGGCGGCCATGCTGTCGAGGGTGCAGTCGAAGCCGGCGGGTGCCTCGGAGCTGCCGAGCCCGGGCAGGTCGGGCGCGATACAGCGGAAGCGCGGCGCCAGCCGGGCGATCACGCCGGCCCACATGTCGGCGTTGTCGGGCACGCCGTGCAGCAGCAGCACCGGCGCGCCGGCGCCCTCGTCGATCAGGCGAACGCGGCTATTCTGAATGCTCAGGTTCATGGAGTTTCCTTTCTGCCTCAGGTATGTTTCAGTGTACACGCGAAACTTGGTGGAGGTTTGGGGGCGGCGGAGCCACCCCCAGATTTCTTTAGGGCTTACGCAGCTGGCGCCCTCAGCCTTCGGCAGAGCAGTACTCTATCTCCGTATCGTGTCCATTTTCCGCGCGGAGCGCGGAAAATGGACACAGAAGATCACCACGTACCATGCTGCTGCAGGCTGCAATCTCGCCCCACGAGATGCGTAACAATTGGGGAAAGTATAGTGCGGGAGCGCGAACGATGCATGGGCCCAAAGGTGCATGTGTGGGTGTAGCGCGGGCCGCTACAGCAGGCCGAGCGTGCGTGCGCGGGCGAGCGCCTGGGTGCGGCTGCCGACAGCCAGCTTGGCGAACAGGTTGTTCACGTGGCGCTTGACGGTGCTGACCTCGATCACCAGCTGGCCGGCGATCTCGCGGTTCGAGCGGCCGGCGTCGATCAGCCGCAGGATCTCCAGCTCGCGCTGGCTCAGGGGCTCGGCCAGCGGCTGGCTGTATTCGCCGCCCGAGTCGGGCAGGGCCGGCAGCGCGGCCAAAATCTGCTCGGCCAGGCCGGCGGGGCCTGCGCCCTCGGCCAGCAGCTGGCGCAGCAGCTCGCCGACTGGCGCGCCTTCGTCGGCGAAGGGGCGGATGTAGCCCTCGGGCGCGGCCAGCTCGAGCGCGCGCAGCAGCGCGGCGCGCGCCTCGGCCGGCTGGCCCTGAGCGCGGGCGGCCAGCGCCCTGAGCACCAGCGCCTCGATCGCGACCAGGCCGTAGCCGGCCGACTCGGCCTGGGCCAGCACGCGCACGATCCGTCGCTGGGCTTCATCGGCGCGGCCCTGGGCCAGCAGCACGCGCGCCAGCACCAGCAGCGCCGGCGTGTACATCGTCAGCGGCGGGTCGGGCGCGGCCAGGCGCGGCGCCGCCCAGCGTATAGCCGCAGCCATGCGGCCGGCGCGCAGCTCGCTCAGCGCCGCGTAGGCGGCGATCTCTTCCTGACGCACCGGCGCCACGCGGTGGCGCGCCACCGCGCTAGCCACCGCCTGCATGCACTCGCGCGCGGCGGCGGCTCGCCCGGCCGACAGCAGCACGAGCCCGAGGCATAGCGGCGCGTACACCTCGGTGAAGTCGGTGTCGCCCCACTGGCGGCTGACGGCGATCGCCTGCGTCAGGGCGCGCTCGGCCTCGGCCAGCTGGTGGCGCTCGCGCAGCTCCATGCCGTGCTCCATCCAGGCCAGGATGGTGCCGGCGGTTGGCAGCGGCTGGCCGTTGGGCGCGCTCAGCGCGCGCGCCTGGGCGCTCAGCTGCTCGCTGTGGCGTAGCCGGCCCTGAAAGCGCCGCACCACCGCCAGCCCAGCCAGCCCGGCCGTCTCGCTGCTGCGCAGCGCCTCGTCGCGCTGCGACGCGTCGATCGCCTGCTGGTGCAGCCGCTCGGCCTCGGCCAGGTTGCCGGTATAGGTGGCGGCGATACCCAGGCTCAGCGTCAGCGACACGCGGGTTGCCACCGCGTCGGCCGGCAATGTCGCCAGCACCTGCTGCGCCAGCGGGAATGCGCGCGGGTCGGCGGTGAGGCTCAGCACGATCGCACGCAGCGCGTCGATCATCGACTGGTATGGGTCGCCTGGTGCGATCAGCGCCGCCGCGCTGTCGAGCAGCGGCTCAACCGCCAGGTAGTCGCCTATGTTGGTCGCGATCGCCGCCTGCGTCAGCAGCAGGCCGGGGCGCGCGTTGGGCATGCCCGGCGGGAGCCGCCCCAGCCAGGCGTTGAGCGTCAGGTTGCGGCCGCGCATCACCAGTGCGACGGCGTGTGTTTCGATCAGGCCGGCTGCGCGCTCGGCGTCGCCGGCGGCCAGCGCGTGGTGGATGGCCTCGTCGATCAGGCCGCTGCGCTCGTACCAGGCGGCCGCGCGCGCGTGCAGCGGCTGGGCGCGCGGCCCCAGGCGGCCGCGCAGGAAAACGGCGAACAGGTGGTGGTAGCGGTACCACTGGCGCTGGTCGTCAAGCGGCACCACGAACAGGTTCGCGCGATCGAGCGCCTCGATCACCGCCTGGCTGGGCGAGAGAGCGCCGCCG
Organism: Kouleothrix sp.; assembly: GCF_046328425.1. Classification (NCBI taxonomy): domain Bacteria; kingdom Bacillati; phylum Chloroflexota; class Chloroflexia; order Chloroflexales; family Roseiflexaceae; genus Kouleothrix; species Kouleothrix sp. The sequence continues at coordinate 108,401 of NZ_JAXLWP010000008.1, read as the reverse complement.
AGCGCGGCCCATGCGCCCGCGCGCGGCGGATCCGGCGGCTCGGCGCCTTCGGCAAGCAGCGCGTCGCACAGCGGCGCGCACATGCGCTCGAGCACGGCGGTGCAGAGCAGAAAGCGCTGGATCTCGGGCGGCTGGCGGCCCAGCACCTCGTCGACCAGGTAATCGACCAGGAAGCGCTGGCCGGCGAGCCCATCCACCAGCGCGTGGGCATCGGCGCGGCCGCGCAGCGCCAGCCCGGCCAGCTGAAGCGCGGCGGCCCAGCCCTCGGTGCGCGCCTCGAGCGCGGCCACATCGGCGGGCGCCAGCTCGAGGCCGAGCGAGTCGCTCATGAAGCGCGCGGCCTCGTCGGGCGTGAAGCGCAGGTCGTTGGCGCGCAGCTCGGCCAGCTGGTCGCGCGCGCGCATGCGCGCCAGCGGCAGCGGCGGGTCGGCGCGAGTCAGCAGAAACAGGTGCGCCGGCGCGGGCAGCCGCTCGATCAGAAACGCCAGCGCGGCGTGAATGGCGTGGTTGCTGATCGCGTGGTAGTCGTCGAGCGCGAGCGCCAGCGCCGCGTCGAGCACGCCCATGTCGTTGATCAGCGTGGTGAGGATGCTTTCGAGCGGCGGCGGCTGGGGCATCTGCAGCAGCGCCAGCGCGGTAGCGCCGAGCGCGGGATGCGCGCGCCCAAGCGCCGCCGCCAGGTAGCTGAAGAACCGCGCCGGGTCGTTGTCGTCGGCGTCGAGCGAGAGCCAGGCCACGCGCAGCGGCCCGGGCGCGGCGGGCTGAACTGGCGGTTCGGCCAGCCAGCTCGCCAGCAGCGTGGTCTTGCCGAAGCCGGCCGGCGCGGCGATCAGCGTCAGCGGGCGCGACAGGCCCTCGGCCAGGCGCGCGGCCAGGCGCGGCCGTGCCACCAGGCGCGCGCGCGCCGGCGGGGGCGTCAGCTTGGTGCTCAAGAGCGGCAGTGGGTCGGCCATGGCTGCCATTATAGCCGAAACCCAGCTGCTCGCCGCGCCTACCCGGCGCCCGAGGGGCCGCTCACGCGCGCTCGCGCTGGGCGCGAATCGCCTCGCACAGCGCCGGCAGCACCTTGTGCAGGTCGCCGATGATCGCGTAGTGCGCCTGCACGACCATGGGCGCTTCGGGGTCGGTGTTGACCGCCAGAATGCGCTTGGCGGCCTTGCAGCCGACCATGTGCTGGATCGCGCCGCTCACACCACAGGCGATATACAGGTCGGGCGCGATGCGCGTGCCGGTCTGCCCCACCTGGTCGGCGTGCGGGCGCCAGCCCACGCTGGTAACGGCGCGCGAGCAGCCAACGGCGCCGCCCAGCAGCCCGGCCAGCTGCTCGAGCGCGGCGAAGCCCTCGGCGCTGCCAACCCCGCGCCCGCCACCAACCACCACGCGGGCGTCGGCCAGCGACACGCCCGGCCGCGCGGGGGCAACCCGCCGAGCGACCCTCACGCGAAACTCGCGCTCGGTCAGCGCTGGCGCGAACTCGCGGATAGCCGCTGCGGCAGGTGCGGCTGCGGGCTCGGCGGCCACCGCGTGCGGAGCGATCGTCAGCAGCTTGACCGCGCCGTGGAGACGCGCCTCTTCGAGAAGGCTGCCGCCCCAGCGCATGCGCCTGATCGTATACGCCTCGCCGGGCTCGACTTCCAGGCAGTTGGCTGCCAGCGCCAGGCCGGCGCGCGCGGCCACGTGCGCCATCAGCTCGTTGCCGCGCTCGCTGCCGGCGGCCAGCAGCGCCTGCGGGCCGTGCGCGCTGATCAGCTCAACCACGCTCTGCGCCCACGCCTCGGGCGCCCAGTCGTCGAGCCGTGCGTCGTCGGCAAGGTGTGCCGTGGCCACGCCGTAGGCCGCCAGCTGCGCGGCCAGCGGGCGCGCCACCGCGCCAAGCAGAACAGCATGCAGCTCGGTGCCCAGCTGCTCGGCCAGGCGCCGCCCCAGCGTCAGCATCTGCAGCGACAGCGGGCTGAGCGCGCCGCGGTCGTGCTCGATCAATCCCAGGATCATAGGCGGTTCCTTTCAGGTAACAGAACTTACGCGGTGCGCGTTTTTGCCTTCGGCAGAGCGGTACTTTTTCATGGATGGTGCTGAGATGTTGGCGCAAAGCGCCAACATCTCAGCACCATGCTGCCGCAGGCAGAACAAACCGATAGCGCAGGCGACCGCGTAAGTCCTGTCAGATAAGCTTCAGCGCCCGCAGCAGCTCGGCCGCCGCCGGGGCCGCCTCCGGCCCGCGCCCCAGGATCTCCACCTGGCTGCTGCGTGCGGGCGGCACCACGAGCCGCACCTTTTCAAGCTGGCTGCCGGGCCAGGCCGGCTGGCTGCGCTCGATCGGCCGCTTCTTTGCCTTCATGCGTCCCAGCAGCGGCACGTAACGCGGCAGGTTCAGCCCCTCTTTCACCGTCAGCACGGCAGGCAGGTCGAGCTCGAACTCTTCCCAGCCGCTGGCGGCCTCGCGCCGCGCCAGCGCCCGCTCGCCCTCGATGGCCAGCTCCTTCACGCCGGCGACACACGGCAGGCCCAGCGCATACGCCACGCGAATGCCCACCTGGTAGCCGCCGCTGTCGGCAGCCTCGTTGCCGAACAGCAGCAGGTCGAAGCTTGCGCCGCTCGCGCGCACCGCGGCCACGATCGCGTCGGCCGTGGCGGCGGGGTCCCACTCGCGCCCGTCGGTCTCGAGCAGGATGGCGCGGTCGCAGCCCATGGCCAGCGCGTCGCGCAGCTGCTCTTCGGCGGCGGCCGGGCCGAGCGCCAGCACCGTCGCGCTGCCGCCGTAGCGCTCGGTCAGCCGCACCGCCTCTTCAACCGCGCACTCCTCGTGCGGGCTGATTGTGAAGCCGAGGTAGCGCGTGTCGATCTCCTGCGCGTCGGGCGTTAGCTCGATCTTGCCGGCGGTAGCGGGCACCCGCTTGATACAGACAAGGATGTTCATTGTATCTTCCTATGGCCTTTGTTTTGCCTGCGGCAGAGCGGCACTTTGCTTGTGGACGTGTCCAATTTCCGCGCGCAGCGCGGAACATGGACACATCAAAAAGTACCTTATGCCTTCATCCGGCTATTATTCGGGTCGAACAGCGGCGTATTCCCCGCCACCGCCACCGTCACCGGGTAGTGCTCGGCGAAGTACTCGACCACCAGCTTTGTGCCGGGCTTGGCGTACTCGGGCGGCAGGTAGCTCAGCAGGATCGTGCTGCCGACCGACGGCCCCGAGCCGGCGCTGGTCACATACGATCGGCGGCCGCGCGCGTCGATCAGCGGCTTGCCGTCGCGCGTCAGGATCGGCTCGCGCCCCATCATGAAGCGCTGGAAGCCCGACTTCGAGGTGTTGTCGTCGACGGTGAGCGTGCACAGGATCGCCGCAGGCGCCTCGGCGCGCTGGCGCAGGTACGCGGCCTTGCCGACGAAGTCGGCCGCCTTGACCTGCGGCCGCGCCAGGCCGGCCTCGACCAGGTTATACTCGAGCTCAAGCTCGTTGCCATAGGCGCGGTAGCCCTTCTCGATCCGCGCGGTGGTGCCATACACGCCAATGCCCACCGGCACCACGCCCAGCGGCTGCCCGGCAGCCCAGAGCATATCCCACAGGCGCGCGCCCTGCTCGAATGGCACGTAGATCTCCCAGCCCAGCTCGCCCACGTACGAGATGCGCGAGGCCAGCGCGTGCACCGGGCCGAACTCAACCCACTTGCAGGTGCCGTAGCCGAAGCCGGCGTGCGACAGATCGTCGGCGGTGCAGGCCTGCGCCAGGTCGCGCGCGCGCGGCCCCCACACGCCGATCGTCGTCCAGGCCGAAGTCAGGTCGGCCAGCTGCGCCGAGCCGTCGGCCGGCAGGTGATCGGCGATCCACTTCTTGTCGCGCATGCCGTCGAAGCCGCCGGTCACCACGCGGAAGTGCTGATCGCCCAGCCGCATGATCGTCAGGTCGGCCTTGATGCCGCCGGCCTCGTTCAGAAACGACGTGTAGACCACCCGGCCGACCGGCACGTCCACCTGCGCCACGGCCAGGCGCTGCATCGCGTCGAGCGCGCCCGGCCCGGTCACGTCGAAGATCGCGAAGGCCGAGAGATCGACCATGCCGACGCGCTCGCGCATGGCCAGGTGCTCGGCGTTGATGATTGGCGACCACCAGCGCGCGTCCCACTCGTTGCGGCGCGGCATCACGCGGTCGCCGTAATCGGCCAGCAGGCGCGCGTTCGACTCATACCACTGCGGGCGTTCCCAGCCGACCGCCTCGAAGAACACCGCGCCAAGCGCCTTCTCGCGCTCGTAGAATGGGCTGAGCCGCACATTGCGGTTCGAGCCCCACTGTTCGCGCGGGTGAACAATGCCGTAGGTTTTGTTGAACGCCTCGGCGGTGCGCGCGCGGATGTGCGCCTTGGTCGTCTGGTGCGGGTAGAAGCGCGCAATATCCGAGCCCGTGGGGTCGATCTCGGGCTTGCCCTCAGTCATCCACTCGGCCACCGCGCGGGCGATGCCGGGCGCCTCTTTGATCCAGATCGCCGCGACCGACCAGAGCCCCTTGACCTCGGGCGTCTCGCCGAGGATCGGGAAGCCGTCGGGCGTAAGCGAGAGCAGGCCGTTGATCTCGTGGCGCACGCCGACGCGCGGGTCGCCCAGGATCTCGGGCATCAGCTCAAGCGCGCGCTCCAGCGAGGGGTCGAAATCTTCCTTGGTGAATGGCAGCTCGGTTGGCGAGAACTTCGACTGCTCGATCGACGGGATGTCGTCGGGCTCCCACAGGATCGGCCGGTGGTCGTACGAGCCGACCTCCATGTCGCCGCCGTGCTGGCGCTCGTAGCCGTTCACGTCCATGTCGCGGATGATCGGGTACTCGATCTCGCCCACGGTTTTGGCGAACAGCGGCACCGGCCCGACGCTGATCATCTGGTGCACCGCCGGGGTCAGCGGGATGCTGGCGCCGGCCATGCGCGCGATGCGCGGGCTCCACACGCCGCAGCACACCACCACCACCTCGGCCGCGATCTCGCCGCGCGATGTACGCACCGCGCTCACGCGGCCATTGCGCACGTCGATGCCAAGGATCTCGGTGTTCGGGAACACGCTCAGCGCGCCCATCTGCTGCGCCTGCTCGCGCATCAGCGTGCCGCCGCGCAGCGAATCGACGGTGCCGACGCCGGCGGTATAGCAGCCGCCCAGCACGATCTCGGGGTTGATGTACGGCACCAGCCGCTGGATCTCGGCCGGGGAAACAAGCTCGGACTCGATGCCCCACGACTTCGCCGAGGCAATGCGGCGCTTCAGCTCCTCGATGCGCTCGGTGGTGCGCGCCACCTCGATCCCGCCGCTCTGGATGAACACGCCAAGCTCGCGGTACTGCTTGACGCTGTCGAGCGTGAACTGGGTCATCTCCTTGGAGTGGTCGGTCAGGAAGATGAAATTCGAGGCGTGGCCGGTCGAGCCGCCGGGGTTCGGCAGCGGCCCCTTGTCGAGCAGCACCAGGTCTTTCCAGCCCAGCCGCGCCAGGTGGTAGGCCATGCTGTTGCCGACGATGCCCGCGCCGATGATCACGGCGCGCGCGTGCTGTGGGAAGTCGCTCATGATCCCTCACTTTCTATCTTTCATTGGCGTGTTTTGTATGTGTTTGCGTATCTATGGGGCGGCCCCACCCGCTCCCCGGCACCTGGCAGGGGAATTGGATCTGGCGTCGTGGTGCGGGCGCCACAGCGCCATTACCATTCTCCCCATCTCCTAAAAGGAGATGGGGCAGGGGGGATGAGGTCGCCATCGGTATGGGCGCCAGCCCTACAAGATATCGCGGATGCGCTGCTGGAACGCGGTGATATGCGCGCGCAGGGCCGCCTCGGCCTGGGCGCTGTCGCGGCGCGCGACGGCATCGACCACCGCGCGCAGGTCTTCGATCGATTCGCGCATTGGCCCGATCCGGGCCAGGGCCAGGTACCACAGGCGCAGGCTCAGCGTATACATGCGCGCCAGCGTCGCTTCGAGGAATGGGTTGTGCGCGGCGCGCGCCAGCGCCCGGTGAAAGGCGCGGTCGATCGCCATGTGCGCCTCGGCATCGGCGTCCGGGCCGATCTGCTCGAGCGCGGCCAGCACTGTGTGCATGCGCTCAAGGTCGGTGGGCGTGGCGCGCTCGGCGGCCAGCCCGGCGGCATAGCCCTCAAGCGTGCGGCGCAGCTCGAAGATCTGTTGCAGGTCGGTAATATTCAGGCTGGCGACGCTCGCGCCCCGGCGCGGCCGCATCACGATCAGGCCCTCGGAGGCCAGCCGCTGCAGCGCCTCGCGGATGGGGGTGCGCCCGAGGCCAAGCTCGTCGATCAGCGTGGCCTCGTTGATCAGCGCGCCCGGCGCGAGCCGCAGCGTCACGATCGACTCGCGAATGCGCTCGTAGGCCTGCTGGCTCAGCGGGCTGAACTGCGCCGCCTCGTCGAGGATCGGCTCAAGCTCCGATAGGCCGGGCTGCTCGGCCATGGCTGCTCCGTACGATGATAGTATCTCACTGGGGTTGCTCGCCTGCCATTCTATGCTCGATATATCTGTTTGTCAACCACAGATATATCTGAGATATATCTGCGCTGCACGGCCTGCCAGCCCAAGGCTGGGCAGTTGGCCGGATCGTGCCAGCGATGCTATAATGGCGCAACCTCTCAAGCGATCGGGATTGGCACAGCATGGCTTTGTACGCGTACGTTTCGCCGGGCAGCCTGTGCGCAAGCCGTGTCGGTGCGCCGGTAGAATATTCCGCTTGCTCCTCCAAGGCAGCCGAGAGCGCTTGCGTTCATGCTGCGCTTTGCGGCGATCCGTGTGCGCTCGTGGCTCTTCTAGCGGCGTGCTCGCGTACTGCCTGGCAATCTGCGCGCTCCATACTGGCAAAGGAGCAACAATGGAGATCCGCAAAGTTGGAGTGGTTGGGTGCGGCCTTATGGGCGGCGGCATCGCCCAGGTGTGCGCCCAGGCCGGGTTCGATACGGTGGTGCGCGAGGTCTCGCAAGATCTGCTCGACAAGGGCGTGGCGCGCATTGCCGCAATACTCGAAAAAGATGTAGGCAAGGGCAAGCTCGCGCCCGAGGCGCGCGACGCGGCGCTGGCGCGCTTGCAGCCCACCACCGCGCTCGATCCGTTCGCCGAATGCCAGCTGGTGATCGAGGCGATCGTCGAGAACCTCGGCGCCAAGCGCGAGCTGTTCGGCGCGCTCGACGGGCTGTGCCCGCCCGAGACGATCTTCGCCTCAAACACCTCGTCGCTGACGATCATCGAGATGGCCGCCGCCACCAAGCGCGCCGACCGCTTCGCCGGGCTGCATTTCTTCAGCCCGGTGCCGGTGATGAAGCTGGTCGAGGTCGTGCGCTCGGTGGCCTCGTCCGACGCGACCGTGGCCGAGCTGAAGGCCTTCGGCGCGGCGCTCGGCAAGACGGTGGTCGAGGCCAAAGACACGCCGGGATTTATCGTCAACCGCCTGCTGGTGCCCTACCTGCTCGACGCGGTGCGCGTGCTCGAGGCGGGCGTCGCCACGCGCGAGGATATCGACGAGGGCATGAAGCTGGGCTGCGGCCACCCCATGGGCCCGCTCACGCTGCTCGACTTCGTCGGCCTCGATACGATCTACTATATCGCGAACATCATGTTCGACGAATTCAAAGAGCCGCGCTTCGCGCCGCCGCCGCTGCTCAAGCGCCTGGTGCTGGGCGGCCGGCTGGGCCGGAAGTCGGGCAAGGGCTTCTACGATTATTAAGGGTACCCTGTAGCAATCCTAATAGGACTTACGCAGTTGGCGTGCTCAGCCTTCGGCAGAGCGGTACTTTCCTTTTGGACGTGTCCATTTTCCGCGCGGAGCACGGAAAAACGCACACAGACCCTTTATGAAGCCGATAGGATTGCTATAGTACGGAGGCGCAAGAAAGACCAATGAGCTACGAAAATATCCTGTTCGAGCGCGACGGCGCAGTCGCGACGATCACCATCAACCGGCCGAAGGTGCTCAACGCGCTGAGCCAGGCGACGATCGCCGAGCTTGGCGCGGCGCTGCGCGAGGTCGAGGCCGACGACCATCTGCGCGTAGCGATCGTCACCGGCGCGGGCGAGAAGGCATTTGTGGCCGGCGCCGACATCAACGAGCTGCGCGCGCTTCCCAGCGCGGATGCGGCGCGCCAGCTGGCCGAGCGCGGCCACCAGATCGGGCTGTACATCGCCCAGATGCGCAAGATCGTCATCGCCGCCGTGAACGGCTTTGCGCTTGGCGGCGGCTGCGAGCTGGCCATGAGCTGCGATATCCGCCTGGCCGCCGACAGCGCCAAGTTCGGCCAGCCCGAGATCAACCTGGGCATTATCGCCGGCTGGGGCGGCACCCAGCGGCTCACGCGCCTGGCCGGGCCGGGCATGGCCAAGCTGCTGAACCTCACCGGCGACCTGATCGGCGCCGAGGAGGCCCTGCGCATCGGGCTGGTCGAGCGCGTGGTGCCGGCCGCCGAGCTGCCCGAGGCCGCGCGCGCGCTGGCGCGCCAGATCGCCGGCAAGGCGCCGCTGGCGGTGGCGGCGATCAAGCAGGCCGTGAACCGCGGCCACGACATGGCCCTGGCCGACGCCTGTATGTACGAGGCTGCGCTGTTCGGCACGGTGGTGCAGACCGACGACGCCAAGGAAGGCACTGGCGCGTTTCTCGAGAAGCGCAAGCCCGAGTGGCGCGGGCGCTAGCATCCCTCGCCTTCGGCAGAGCGGCACCCTTCTCCATTGTGAAGCTGGTTTGAAACACGCCTGAAGTACGACCCACCGTGCATGCTTGAAAGGAACCTGCCGATGACCTCCGCCAGCCCGCCCGCACAGGCCGCCCCGGTGAACGACTCGCGCGAGATTTTTGGCTGGACGATGTACGATTGGGCGAACTCGGCGTTCAGCACCACCGTGGTGGCGGCGCTGTTTGGCCCGTACCTCACGGCACTGGCGCAGAGCGCCGTGGGCGAAAACGGCGCCGTGATCAGCCTCGGGCCGCTGGTGGTGACGGCGAAATCGCTGTTCCCATACGCCACGTCGCTGTCGGTATTCCTGCAGGTGTTCCTGCTGCCCACGCTCGGCGCTATCGCCGATTACTCGCACCTCAAGAAGCGGCTCATGGCGGTGTTCTGCTATATCGGCGCCGCCGCCACTACGCTGTTTTTCTTGATCACCGGCGACCTGTACCTGCTCGGCGCGCTGCTGTTCGTGCTGGCGAACCTGAGCTTCGGCGCGTCGATCGTGCTCTACAATGCCTTTCTGCCCGACATCTGCACCGAAGATCAGACCGATAAGGTCTCGAGCCGCGGCTTCGCGCTGGGCTACCTCGGCGGTGGCCTGCTGCTTGCCGCGAACCTCGGGCTGGTGATCGGCGCACCAAGTCTGGGGCTCAGCACCGGCATGGCGGTGCGGATCTCGCTGGCCTCGGCCGGGCTGTGGTGGGCGCTGTTCTCGATCCTGACGTTTACCCGGCTGCGGTCGCGCGCGCCGGCCCGGCGCCTGCCTGCCGGCCAGAGCTTCCTGACGATCGGCTTCAGCCAGCTCGGCGCGACGTTCCGCGAGCTGTTCCGGCTGCCGTTCACGGTACGCTACCTGGCCGGCTACCTGTTCTACAACGACGGCATCCAGACGGTGATTGGCCTGGCGTCGGTGTTTCTGGCGCAGGAGCTGTTCGTGGCCAAGGGCCTCTCGAACGACGACGCGCAGTCGTTCCTGCTGGGCGTCGTGCTGATGGTGCAGTTCGTGGCGTTTCTCGGCGCGCTGCTGTTCGAGCGCGTCGCGGCGAGGGCCGGCACCAAGAACGCGATCCTGATCTCGCTGGTGATCTGGTCGGGCGTGGTGATCTATGCCTACGGCTTCCTGGCAACCACGACCCAAGCGTGGATCATGAGCGCGGTGATCGCGCTGGTGCTGGGCGGCTCGCAGGCGCTCTCGCGCTCGCTGTTCTCGCGCATGATCCCGCCCGGCCGCGAGGCTTCGTTCTTCGGCATCTACGAGATCTCCGAGCGCGGCACGTCGTGGATCGGCCCGCTGATCTTCGGCGCGGTGGTGGGTGCCACCAACTCGTATCGCCAGGCGATCCTTTCGCTGATCGCGCTGTTCCTGATCGGCATCGTGCTGCTGTACTTCACCGACACCGACCGGGCGATCCACGACGCCGGGCATGTGCTGCCCGAAGAGGCGGGATCCGCGCATTCGTAGTGCTCGCGCGCCGCTATCGGCGCCACGGTTTTGGGAAGACCACGCCTATGTGCCTGTTTCTGCCGCTGCTGCTGCTTGGCGCGCTGCTGCTCGGCGCGTACTTGCTCACGCCGCTGCGCGAGCGCCTGAGCCCGCGCGAGCTGGCCGGCGACGACCGGTTCGTGCAGGTTGGCGGCTACGCCATCCACTACGCCGACGACGGGCCGCGCGATGCGGTGCCGGTGGTGCTGGTGCACGGCTTTGGCGCGTGGTCGTTCACCTGGCGCGCCCAGCGCCGGGCGCTGCTGGCGGCTGGCCGCCGCGTTATCAGCACCGACCAGATCGGCTACGGCGCGTCGGATCGGCCTGCCGCGCCGGTGTACACCACGCGGCTGCAGGCCGATCTGCTGCTTGGCGCGCTCGACGCGCTGGGCGTGGCCGAGGCCGACTTCGCCGGGCACTCGTTTGGCGGGCGCGTGGCCATGCAGGCCGCGATCGTCGCGCCCGCGCGGGTGCGCCGGCTCGTCCTGATCTCGCCCGAGGCATTCGCCAGCGCCCGCCCGCCGATCGCCCGGCTGGTGAATGTGCCGCTGCTTGGCTACGCGCTGGCGTTCTACTCGACGGCGCCGCGGCTGGTGCGCGCCGGGCTGGCGTATGTGTCGAAGGCCCACGCCTGGCTCACCGACGAGGCGGTGGCTGGCTATGCCGCGCCTAGCTACGTGCGCGGCACCACGCTGGCCCAGGTGTGGCAGGCGAGGTCGCCCAAAGATGGCGCGCTGCCGGTGCCGCAGCACCTGGGCGCCATCCGCCAGCCCACGCTGATCATCTGGGGCGCCGCCGACCCGGTGTTCCCCGCGGCCGACGCCGGGCGATTGGCCGCGTCGCTGCCCAACGCCACTTCGCGCGTCGTACCCGGCGCCGGCCACCTGCCGCACGAAGAGGCCGAGCCCGAGGTCACTGCGGCGATCGTGGGCTTTCTGGCAGGCTGATCTGCGCAGGCCCGCCCGAGGCCAGCGCCACCGCGCTGGCGATCGCGTGCTCGCGGGTATGCGAGAGGCTGATCGCGATCGTGTGGAGGGCCAGCGCATCGGCGCGCGCCGCCGCGCGGCCGTACAGCCGCAGCGCCGGTCGGCCCAGCGCGTCGGCCAGCACCTCGATCTCGAGCCATGCCGCCGAGTCGGTAGGCTTGGTGCCGCTGCCGCCCAGGCCGCGCAGCCCAATGCCCAGCAGCTTTGCGGTGGCCTCTTTGGCGGCCCAGCGCGCCGCCAGCGACGGCAGCCGCGCGCGGTAGGCCGCCAGCTCGGCGGGCGTGTAGACGTGCCGCAGGAAGCGATCGCCCCAGCGCGCCACCGCCCGCTCGATCCGCGCGATCTCGATCAGGTCGATACCCGTGTACAGCATAGCCTCGCTCACCGCTGCTGGCGCGCAATCAGCGAAATATCGGTCACCTGCGAGATGTAGTCGTGGCCGTTGCCATAGATCGCGATCGAGTCGATATAGCGCGCCGACTTGAGCAAGTCGAAGGTCGGGTCGCGCAGGTCGAACTCCAGCCGGAACCACAGCGCCTGGTTGCTGACGGCCTGGTAGACATACTGGCCGGCCGGCGCGATCGGCTTGTTGAACGACGAGCGGTAGAAGCAGATATAGCGCTCCTCGGGCGCGTCGGCCGGGCCATCGCGTTTGAACCGGAAGCGCACCGTCACCGGGCACTCATTGTTCGTCACCCCAGCGTCGGGCACGCTCTGGCTGATCACCCGCGCCCACATCGCGAAGCGCAGCGAGCGATATTCGGAAATATCCAGGTCGAGCGTCTGCTCGATGCCATAGCCGTACGATTTGCTCTGGTTGCCCTGGCGCTCGAACTGCGCCAGAAACACCGTCTGCTGGCGCGGGCAGAGAAACGCCGACGGCGTGGTGGGGTGGCAGGTGCGGTAGATCGTCATCTGCGCGGCGGCGCGCTCGGCGTCGCTGACGGTCAGGTCGAAGTCGAAGCCGTGGGTGGCCCAGGTGCTGATCCCATCGGCAGGCGCGCCGGTCATATAGCGCTCGAAGTTGCCGTCGCGGATCAGGTTCCACTCGGCCGGCAGCGGCCCGCTCACCGCGCCGGTGTCGTCGATCTGGGCTTTCTGGCCCGGCACCAGCGCCTGGCCGCTCGCGCTACCGCCGATCTCGGCGCTGCCGTCGCGCACCGCGATCTCGGCCAGCAGCGGCGCGCCAGTGCTGCTCAGCCGCGGCAGGCGGGCGTCCTTCTGCGGCACCTCGATGCTATAGCTGCCGCCAGGCGCCAGCGTCAGGCGGATGTCGTTCGAGATCACCACGGTGTAGCGCATATCGGCGTACGCCTGGCCCTCGCCACTGGGGATGTCGTAGCGCACATACCCGGCCGACTGCGCGAACTCGACCTCCTGGCGCTGGTGCGACCAGCGCGATACCTGAAACTTGCGCATGGTCAGGTCGGCGCCGGTGGGGTAGGCCCACAGCTGAATATGCGTGCGGTCCGGCAGCAGCACCGAGGCCACTGGGCCATAGCCGGCCTGCGGCACGGCCAGCACGCGGTCGTTCTCGCTCAGCGGCTGGCACGACTCGGTGATCGGCGGGATGGCGCACGGCTTCGACGGCGCGGTGCGGTTCGCGCTGTCGCGGCGCTGGTAGCTGACGCCGGCGAGAGCATGCACGCGCACAAAGGCGCCCTCGGCCTTGACCATAGCGGTGGTGTAGTACCACCACGCGCTGGCGCAGGCGCCGGCCACCACCAGGCAGAACACCAGGAAAAAGCTCACCAGCATGAGCCAGGCGCTCGTTTCGGGGCGGGTGCGGCGGGATGGACTGAGGGTTGGCGAGGATTCGGCCATACGGTTTGCAGCTCTGAGTCTTGAGTTCGCGGTGCCACTCAGCGCACACAATGTGCGCAGGTGGCGCGCTCAGCCTTCGGCAGCAGATGCGCGCGGAGAACCGCAGGCAAACGTGCCGCATCGAGGGAGCCGAATAGCCCGACTGCGTATGTCACAGCTCAATACACAGCCAGGTAGCGGTCGAGCTCCCACTGGCTCACGGCGAGGCGGTACGAGTCCCATTCCTGGGTTTTCGCCTCGACAAAGCGCTCGAGCACGTGCGGGCCAAGCGCCTCGCCGATCACCTGGTCGCGCTCGAGCTCGGCCAGCGCCTCGCCCAGCGAGCCCGGCAGCGTCTCAAGCGCGCGGGCGCGCGGGTCGACGTGGTATAGATCTTCTTCGGCGGCCTCGGGCAGCGGCAGCTTGCGCTCGATGCCGTCAAGCCCGGCTTTCAGCATCACGGCGAATGCGAGGTACGGGTTGCACGAGGGGTCGGGGCAGCGCAGCTCGATGCGTGTGGCGTGCGGGCGCTGCGGGCTGATCCGCGGCACGCGCACCAGCGCCGAGCGGTTGGTGCGGCCCCAGCTCAGGTACACCGGCGCCTCGTAGCCCGGCACCAGCCGCTTATACGAGTTCACCAGCGGCGCCAGTATCGCGATCATGCCTTTGGCGTGGGCCAGCAGACCGGCGATGAAGTGGCGCGCCGTGGCCGAAAGGCCGTACGGCTCGTTCGCGTCGTAGAACAGGTTGCGGCCGGTCGCACTGTCGCTCAGGCTCTGGTGTACGTGCATGCCGCTGCCGTTGATGCCGGCGATCGGCTTGGGCATAAACGTGGCGTGCAGCCCCTGCTGCTGGGCAATGGCCTTAAGCGTGGTGCGGAATGTCACGGTATGATCGGCAGTGCGCAGCGCCGGGCCGTATTGAAAATCGATCTCGTGCTGGCCGATCGCCACCTCGTGATGCGCGGCCTCGACCTCGATGCCGAACTCGGCCAGCGCGCGCACCATCTGGCGGCGAATATGCGTGGCCATGTCGGTCGACACGTCGAAGTAGCCCGCGACATCGTGCGGGTCGGGCAGCGGCCGGCCGTTGGTATCGGTTTTGAACAGAAAGAACTCGAGCTCGGGGCCGACATTGTAGACCATGCCACGGCGCGCGGCCGCGTCAACCGCCTGCTTCAGAATATAGCGCGGGTCGCCGGCGAACGGCTTGCCATCGGGCGTATACACATCGCAGATCATGCGCGCGGTCGGGAAGCCGGCGGCCTGATCCCACGGGATCGGCGCGAAGCTGTCGAGATCCGGCACGAGGAACATATCGCTCTCGGCGATGCGCGCGAAGCCCTCGATCGACGAGCCGTCGAACCAGACCCCATGGTCGAGGCAGTCGTCGAGCTGGCGCGTCGGGATGGTCACATTCTTCACCATCCCGACGATGTCGGTGAACTGCAAATTGATAAACTCGATCCGCTGATCGGCGACGATCGCGCGGATGCTCTCGTTCGTATGCGCCATGCTCCCCTCATTGCCGATTGCAGCCGGCAGCCGCGCGCCACGAGCCGCTCAGCCGGCACGCTGGTACAGCACCTGGTAGCCGCCATTGCGCGCGCCGACGGCGGTGACGCGGTAGCGCAGCCGGCCCTGCGCATCGGTGCGCACGCTCCCCGATCGCGACACCGACTCGGACGGGCGGCCCTTCACCACCAGCGCGGTGCTGCCGTCGTCGTTGATCAGCTCGACCTGAAGCTCGCCGCGCTCGGCCTGCACGATCACGATCGCGCTGAGCGTCGCGCCCGCCGCCCCGGTGTCGAGCGTTTGCTCCTGGCGGCCGTCGGCGCCCACAAACGCGGCGCTGATATTCCCACCGTCGGGCAGCACGTCCGACGAGACCTGCCCGCCAGACATAAACATGCAGCCGCTCAGGCTTAGCGCCAGGGCGGCTAGCAGCACGAAGCGCGCCGGCGCGGCCGGCAGCCCGCGCCTACCCATACGACTCAGGCCGGCTGTCGCTGTTAAAGGTATGCTCGATCGCGATCTGCTCGAGGCGCAGCGGCTTGCGCTTCACCACGCGCAGGTTGGTCTCGCAGTTCGCGCACACCACTTCGGTATCCACAAGCACATACTCCTGGAATGCCAGCTTCTGCTTGCACACCGGGCAGGTGGCAAATTCAATGGCCAAAGAGAACCTCCTCGGGATTGCCGCACGCGACATGGGCAAATAGCATGCAATTACAAAAAGAGTGAGTCGACAAACGCCTGCGCGTCGAACATGGCCAGGTCGCCGATCTTCTCGCCGGTGCCGATATAGCGGATGGGCCGCTCGATATCCTGGGCAATCGCGAAGGCGATCCCGCCCTTGGCAGTGCCGTCGAGCTTGGTCACGGCCACGTCGGTCACCTCGACCGCCTGCATAAACGACTTAGCCTGAAGCACGCCGTTCTGGCCGGTGGTCGCGTCGATCACCAGCAGCACCTCGTGGGGCGCGTCGGGGATGCGGCGGCGGATGATATTGCGCAGCTTCTCAAGCTCGCGCATCAGGTTGGCCTTGGCGTGGAGGCGGCCGGCGGTGTCGACGATCAGCACATCGACGTTTTGGGCCAGCGCGGCCTCGACCGCGTCGTACACCACCGCACCGGGGTCGGCGCCCTGCCCGCGCGTCACAACCGGCACGCCGGCGCGCTCGGCCCATGTTTCGAGCTGCTCGGTGGCGGCGGCGCGGAAAGTGTCGGCGGCAGCCAGCAGCACATTCTTGCCGAACTGGGCCTTCAGCCGCTGGGAAAGCTTGGCGATCAGCGTGGTTTTGCCGGCGCCATTGACGCCAACCACCAGCAGCACATACGGCCGGGCCTGGGCTGGTGCGCGCACCTGATCCTGGAACACGCGCACCATCTCGGCTTTGAGCATATCTTTGGCCTCGCGCACGCGCTTGACGCCATTGCGATTGCAGCGGTCGCGGGTGCGGTTCACGAGGTACTGTGTGGTTTCGACGCCCACATCGGCCTGGATCAGCAGCGCCTCCAGGTCGTCCCAGAACTCTTCGGTGATCGGGTCGTCGACCGCGAACAAGCCGGAGATCTGGCCGAAAAAGCCGCGGCGCGCCTTTTCGGTGGCCTGGTCGATCTTCTGCTCTTCCTGCTGAGCCTCTTCCTCGGTGCGTGGTGCGTCCTGGCCTCGGCCAAATAAACGTCGGAACATCGATCAATATCCTTTAGCGTGCTCGGTTTTGCTAGCGCGGCGCGCCGCGATGGAACCGAACACAGAGGGCAAGCGACTACGGTGCGGCAGCCATGAGACTTCATCGGAAGCAGGGGAGCCGGAGGGGCGAAGCCCCAAGCCCCGCCATTTTTAATACGGTCTATT
The DNA here is from genome assembly GCF_046328425.1 of Kouleothrix sp. Classification (NCBI taxonomy): domain Bacteria; kingdom Bacillati; phylum Chloroflexota; class Chloroflexia; order Chloroflexales; family Roseiflexaceae; genus Kouleothrix; species Kouleothrix sp. The sequence goes on along the minus strand of NZ_JAXLWP010000008.1, from coordinate 92,083 downwards.
ATAGCGTTTCAGCGCGCATTTGTACAAATGGGCAGGGCGCGACGCGCCCTGCCCATCTCGCGAAGCCTCAGGTTGACCTTGGCCGGGCGCTAGCCCCAGCCCAGGTCGTCGGGTTTGCTCTGGCGCTTGCGGCCGGGCTGCCCGCCCGCGCCTTCGTCCTGCTCGTCGCCGCTCAGCTCTTCTTCCATCATCTGATCGACCAGCTCGTCCCAGTCGTCGCCGGCCTCGTCGCCAAGCTCTTTGCCCAGCTTCTTCGCCCAGCGCGCGATCGAGCGCGGGTCGTTTTCGTCGAGCCCGGCGAGCTTGGAGGGGTCGGCCAGGTTTTCAAAGCGCGCCTCCTCCGATTTCACCACCGCCACGCGCGACACCGCGCGGCGCACTGCGGTGTTGCCGCAGCGCGGGCATGCCAGGCCGGCCGGGTCGGTGAAGCCGCGCACCAGCTTTTGAAAGCGCCCGTTGCACTCGGGGCAGATGTATTCGTAGATCGGCATGGTGTTTCCTGTTGCAGGTTGGCGGGTTGCAGGTTGGCTGACCCAAACATCACTATTCTGGCAAGTTCTAACCCCTCAGTGCCTTGATCGCCAGCGGCAGGCGGGGCAGCAGGTCGCCGGCGAGCGTGCCCATATCGCCCAAGTCGTCGCGCAGCAGCCGGCCGGCGGCGCTATGCAGGTACACGCCCAGCACGGCCGCGTCGAACGGCGCCATGCCCTGGGCCAGCAGCCCGGCGATCGCGCCGGCCAGCACATCGCCGGTGCCGGCGGTGGCCAGCGCGGGGTTCGCGCCGTCGTTCACCACGCTGCGGCCGGCCGGGCTTGCCACCACGGTGGTAGCGCCCTTGAGCACCACCACCTGGCCCCATGTTCGCGCGGCGTCTTCGGCGGCCTGCACGTGGTCGTCGTTCAGCGGCTCGGCGCCGAGCAGGCGCTGCATCTCGCCGGGGTGCGGCGTCAGCACGCAGCGCTCGCGCGGCAGGTGCTCCCACCACTGATCAATCTGGCCCAGCAGCGTCAGCGCGTCGGCGTCGATCACGGTTGGCGGTAGCTCGCGCCGCTGGGCATCGGCGGGCTTGCCGGCCACGGCGCCAACGCGGAAGCCGATCTGGCCGCGCTGGCGCGGCGCGTCGACACCCAGCAGGCGCACGAGAAACTCGCGGGTTGGCGCCTCGCGGCCCAGGCCCGGCCCGACCAGCAGCGCCTGGAAGCCGCCGAGGTGCGCGAGCGCCTCGTCGGCGGCGGCCTCGCCCAGCGCGTTCCAGTCGGCCTCGGGCAGCGGCCGCAGCGTCACCTCGGGCAGCCGCCCCGGCCCCGCCAGCGCGCTGCGGCCGGTGGCCAGCGTCACCACCCCGGCGCCGACGCGCGCGGCGGCGGCGGTGGCAAGGCTGGCGGCGCCGGGGTACAGCGCCGATCCGGCGATCACCATCACCTTGCCAAACGTGCCTTTATGCGCGTCGGTGGGGCGGGCTGGCAGCAGCGCGCGCGCGCCGGCCGCGTCGATCGTTTTACTCATGTGCTCCTCCAAGCTCTCTGGTGGGATTCCTATCTCGGCGACCTCGATCGCGCCGGCGTAGGCGCGGCCGGGGTGCTGCAGCAGCCCGCGCTTGGCCAGGCCGGTCGCCACCGTCACGTCGGCACGAACCGCGCTGCCGAGCACAGCCCCGCTGTCGGACTGCACGCCGGTGGGCATGTCGATCGCCAGAACCCGGCATCCCGCGCCGGTGTCGCCGCGCGGCGGCCCGGCGTCGCGCGCGTTAAGCGCCGCGACTATGTCGGCCAGCTCGCTCGCGACCGGCCGGGTGGTGCCTATACCTAGCAGCGCGTCGACTGCCAGATCGGCCGTGGCCAGCTGGCGCCGCAGCTCGGCCTGGCCAGGGTCGGCGGCAGCGGCGTGCTCGGCGATGCCGCGGGCGCGGCAGCGCGCCCAGTTGGTATCGTCGGGCGATGCTTGGCGGCGCCAGAGATACAGGGCCACGTGCGCGCCGGCGTCGTGCAGGTGCCGGGCAGCCACCAGGCCATCGCCGCCGTTGTTGCCGGGGCCGACCAGCACCAGCACGCGTTTGCCGTTAGGGTGGCGCAGCAGCCGCACGGCCGCCTGAGCCACGCCCCAGCCGGCCTGCTCCATCAGCGTGGCCCAGCTGGCGCCGGCATCGACGGCGGCCTGCTCGAGCGCGCGCATCTGCGCGGTGGCGACGAGGCGCATCAGCGCAGTAGCACAAACAGCGCCACCAGCAGCGCCAGCACCACCACGCCGGCGATCACCCAGGCGATCGTCACGCTCCGCTCGCGCGCAGGCGCGGCAACGGCTGGCGGCTGGGTATACTGCTGCACATACTGCTGGTACTGCTGCGCGATCAGTTTCTCGATATCTTGCTCGGGCTCGGCCGGCGCCTCGGGCAGCGGCGGCGCAGGCATGTGCGTCGTAGGCGCCGTCTGCGATACGGCCGGGCCTGCGACAATCGGGCGCGGCGGGGCTTCGTCGAGCTGCGGCAGCCGGACGGTCGGGTTGGCGGCGCGCAGCGGCGGCGGGGGCGGGATAGCCGGCTGGCCGACCTGATTAGCGCGCTGCTGAGCCTCGTGGCGGGCGCGCTCCTGCGCGTCGAGCGCGGCCTGCAGCAGCTCGTTGGCGTCCTCGTTCTCGGGGTCGAGATCGACGAGCTTGCGCAGCTGGCTGACTGCCTCGTTGTAGCGGCGGCTCTGGAATGCGTCGAGGCCCAGCTCGTACAGGCCGGTCATCTGCACGCGCGATTGCTGCTGCACCTCGAGCTGGGCGGCGGTGTCGAGTAGCGCCGCCGACATCTCGGCGGCCGTCTGGAAGCGCGCGGCCGGCTCTTTAGCCAGCGCGCGATCGAGCAGCGCCTCGAGCAGCGGCGAGAGATCGGGGTTGAGCGTGCGCGCCGGCGGTGGCGGATCGTACACGTGCTTGGTGAGCACGGCCATGGGCGTGTCGGAGTCGAACGGCACGCGGCCAGTCACCAGCTCGTACAGCACCACGCCGGCGGCGTACAGGTCGGTGCGGGCGTCGATCGGCCGGCCGGTAGCCTGCTCGGGGGCCATGTAGGCGGCGGTGCCGATGATCTGGTTAGCCAGCGTCAGGCGCTGGTTGTCGTTCATCAGCTTGGCGATGCCGAAATCGGCCAGCATCGGCCAGCTCGGCGAGGGCATCAGCACATTGCCGGGCTTGATATCGCGATGGATAATGCCGCGCTTGTGCGCGTAGTCGAGCGCGTCGAGCACGTGGCTGGTAAGCCGCAGCGCCGTGACCGGCTGCATCGGCCGGCCGAGCATGTCGGCCAGCGAATTGCCGTTCTCGACGTACTGCAGCACCAGGAACAGCAGGGCGCCCTGCTCGCCGAAATCGTACACCGGCAGAATATTGTGGTGCTGCAGCGCGGCGATGGCCCGCGCCTCGCGCTTGAAGCGCGCGGCAAACTGCGGGTCGCGGTTCGAGGAAAGCACCTTCACCGCCACAAAGCGATCGAGCGAATCCTGGTAGGCTTTATAGACCGTCGACATCCCGCCGCGACGGACGATCTCGATCAAGTGGTATTGATTCAGCCGCGTATCGATCAAATCAGACATCGGGGCGCCTCTCTACCCTTCTTCAGGCACGATCGTCGATAGAGATGACGTCGGCGGGCGGCGAGCGCCCACTCGCGATAAAAAAACCGGCGTAGCCCGGGCAGACAACGCCGGGGATCGCGCGGCCGGCTTATGCCACCTGTACAATAGAACGAACGGCGGTGGCGCTTTGGTTGTATCTGGCGGGCGACGATGCGCGCATGATCAGAAGTTGGACCAGATTCGGATCACCAGTTATTTTACCACTCGGCCAACCGTTGTCAATCGTTCCCAGGCGTGATACAATGCCGCATACGCCCAAAGTGTAAAGGTATTGAGTAGCCAGATGGCTCGTGCAACCCCGGGCATTCTGACGTATCGCCGCGCCGAAGGCGGCGAAGAGCGGATCAAACTGCGCCAGGATGTGACGACGCTTGGCCGCTCGGATTCGTGCGCGGTGGTGATCGCGCTGCCAGTGATCTCGCGGCTGCACGCCCGGATCGAGCTGCAGCACGATCGCTACGTGCTGTTCGACGCCGGCAGCGCCAATGGCACTTTTGTGAATGGCAAGCGGCTCGAGCAAGGCGCCCAGCTCAGCACCGGCGACGAGATCTGGCTCGGCTCACAGGATGTGGCGCTGCAATTTTCCGACCCCGAAGAAACGCTGGTGATGCAGCCGAACGTGCTGCCGCCTGCTCTGTTTATCGACGAAGACGCGCGCACTGTGCAGGTGTATGGCGTGCCAATGCAGCTGAGCCCACTCGAGTACGGGCTGCTGCTCCACCTGGCGCATAACCCCGGCACGGTGTGCACGCGCGAGGGCACGTTTCTGGCGGTGTGGGGCCAGCCCTACAACCACGCCACCTGCGAAGACGCGCTGAACGCCTGTATCGCCAAGCTCAGGCGCAACCTGCGCAACGCCGCTGAGTCCGTTGGGCGCGAGCCGCCGCCGATCACAACGGTGCAACGTGTCGGCTTCCGGCTCGACGCCGAAGTTACCTTTGCGCCCGGCGCCGGCCGCTCGGCGGCGAGCTACAGCGGAACATAGCAGCAAGCGCCACTTTTCAGACAGCTGCTCAGAAAATCGATCACAAATATACCAAGCGCCATCATACGCGCGGACGTGCGCGCGTGCTATGATTGGCAGCACACCCCGCCAGCGCAATCTCTATCCCGCGCACTAGCACAGAAGCGAAAAGCGATGTCAGACGACCAGAAAAACGCGAACCAGCCCAGCGGCGATAGCCTCCGCGAGACCGGGGTGGTTCGGGTGATGACCTCGACCAGCATCCACAAGCACCCGACCGCGTTTATCAATACGCGCCTGCCGGTGCTCGAAGTCGCGCTCGATACCGAGAAGATGACCAAGCACTTCGAGCCGCTGCTGGCGGTGCTGGCCCGACCTGGCCAGTCGCCAGCGGTGAAATACGCCAAGCTGCTGGCCTACAAGCAGGGCAATCGCGGCCTGATCCACTACGAGATCACCGGCACGCAGTACGGCGACACCTGCGTAGTGTACGGCAAGCTGTACCCCGAGCTGGTGCAGGCCGAGCGCACCTGCCAGACGATGCAGTCGCTGCACGACGACTGCTTCCGCTCTTCGCCGGCGCTGGGCGTGCCGCGCGCGCTCGGCTGCATCCCCGATATGTCGATGCTGGTGTACGTGCCGGCCGATGGCGAGATGCTTGGCGACGTCTTCGGCGCCGACAACGCGCTGCGCTACGTCGATATGGCCGGCGAGTGGCTGGGCATGCTGCATAGCTTCCCGCTCAAGATCGAGAAGCACTTCCGCCTGGCCACCGAGCTGGTGAACGTGCAGGCGTGGGCGGTGCTGGTGGGCCACAAGTACCCTGAGTTCGCCGATGACGCCATGCGCATCGCCAAGCACCTGCAGGATCACGCCAGCGAGATGGCCTTCGAGACCCAGTCGCCGATCCACAAGGACTTCCACTACGGCCATATTCTGGTCGACAAGGGCCTGAAGGTGATCGACTTCGACGAGATGCGGCTCGGCGACCCGAACTTCGACCTGGCGCACTTCTGCGCCAACCTGCACCTGCTGGCCTACCGCGTCAAAAACTCGCCCTACCAGTTCTCGACGCTGCAAAGCGCGTTTCTGCGCGCGTATGCGCGCGTGACCGACTGGGAGCCGAACGAGCGCTTTGTGTACTTCTACGCCTACACCTGCCTCAAGATCATGAAGCAGCTGTGCAGCATGCGCGGGCTGCGGCCACGGCCCGAGGGCGACGAGCAGCGCAAGCAGGTGCAGCTGATGCTTGAGCAGGGGCTCGGCGCGCTACCCAACGCGACCCGCCAAAAGCTTTCGAGCAAGTTTGCCACGATGATCATGAACGACGAGCGCAAGTAGTTTAGGGCTTAGGCAGCAGTACTATCCTCCGTATCGTGTGCGCTTTTTCCGCGCGGAGCGCGGAAAAAGCGCACACAGAAGATCAACACGCACCATGCTGCCGCAGGCTCAATCGCGTACCGTGAGGAAGCCGAATCACGCACGTGCGTAACTCCTATAGTTATGAGGTATGAATGCTGAGCTTTGCACGCGCGTCTGCAGGCAGCGCAAAGCTCGGCACTCAACACGAGCCTATGCAGCGAATCGGCTATATCCTCCGCAGCTACCCACGGCTGTCGCAAACGTTCATCGTGAATGAGATCTTGGCGCTTGAGCAGCTGGGCGTGCCGCTGCACCTGTTTCCGATCACCGACCCGCGCGAGCCGATCGTGCAGGCGCAGGTGGCGGCGGTGCACGCGCCGGTGGCGTACCTCGAGCATGCCCGCCAGCGCGGGGCGCGCGCGCTGCGGCGCGAGCATATGGCTATGCTGCGGGCCGCGCCGGCGCGCTACGCCCGCGCCCGCCGCTATGTGGCCGGCCGCGCCGACCTCGATCAGGGCTACACCAGCGCCAGCCGGCGGGCCTGCTTCGACTACGCGGTGCACCTTGCGGCCCTGCTGCGCCAGGCCGCGCGCGCAGGCCAGCCGATCGGCCACCTGCACGCCCACTTCGCCCACGACCCGACGCTGGTCGCGCTGCTGGTGCAGATGCTCACCGGCGTGTCGTTCAGCTTCACCGCGCACGCCCGCGACCTGGTGCAGATCCCGGCGCACGTGCTGGTCGAGCGGATCGAGCGCGCTACGGTGATGCTGACGTGCTCGGCAACCAACCTCGACTATGTGCGCGAGGTGGTGCCGCCGCAGCTGCAGGCGAAGGTGCGCTTGATCCATCACGGCGTGAACCTCGCGGGCTTCCGGCCGCTGGAGGCCGATGAGGCCGGGCGCGAGCCGCCAGGCGCCGGGCTGCCGCAGATCATCGCCGTCGGCCGGATGGTCGAAAAGAAGGGCTTCCCCGACCTGATCCGCGCCTGCGCCGAGCTGCGGCGGCGCGGGCTGGCGTTCGGCTGCACGCTCTACGGCGACGGCCCGCTCGAGGCCGAGCTACGCGCGCTGGTAGCCGAGCTGGGCCTCGCAGGCACTGTGGCGCTGCCGGGCGCGTGCAGCCAGCAGCAGCTGATCCCGCACCTGCAGCGCGCCGACGTGTTCGCGCTGGCCTCGTTTGTGACCGACGACGGCGACCGCGACGGCGTGCCGAATGTGCTTGTCGAGGCTATGGCCTGCGGCGTGCCGGTGGTGAGCACGCGCGTAGCCGGCATCCCCGAGCTGGTGCGCCACGGCCAGAATGGCCTGCTGGTGGCGCCGCGCAACGTGGGCGCGCTGGCCGACGCGCTGGCCGAGCTGCTCGGCGACGCCCCGCGCCGCCAGGCGATGGCGCGCGCCGCGCGCCGCACCGTAGTGGAAGAATTCGACCTGCAGGCCGCCGCGCGCCAGATCGCCGGGCTGTTCGAGCGCGCAATGGCGGTTGAAGCCTGAAACACCCGAGGTCCATCCAAAACGCCGACTTCGCAACGTTTGATGATCGACTCGTTGAACCGCACCGAAAGCCGCGCGCGGCTGACGCATAGCAGCAGAGGATATCGCCATGCAGTCAGTTCAGGTCGAACCGGCCACATCACCCGGCGCCGACACCCATCGGCTCGTGCAGATCGCCCAGAACACCCAGACGATGGGCCACTACCTGACCCCGCTGTTTTTCCCCGAGCATCCCGGCCACGAAGTTGAGTGCCGCATCCTCGACATGAAGTACGAGGTCGGCGAGTACTGCACGCTGCTCTACCAGCTTGGCCGGCGCATGGTGATCGGCACGTTCCGCTGGGGTGAGGCCGAGGGCGATCTGCCCGCCAGCGCGCGGCTGATCGAGCCGCTGGGCATGCAGGTGTACAGCTTCGAGCAGGACCCGGCGCTGCCCGGCCTGCCGGTGGCGCTCGACCCGCCGCGCATGCGCGCGGCGCTGCTCGACGCGCTGCCCGAGTACCGCGACGGCGCGCGCGAGCTGGTGAGCGTGCGTGCCAGGCCGCTGCGCTACCGCCCGGGCAAGCGCTGCACCATGCGCTTCGACATCTGGGAGCGCGCTGGTGGCGCGTACGCGCGCCGCACGCTGTACGGCAAGGCCTACCACCAGCTTGGCAAGGCCGCCTCGGTATTCAACGAGATGCGCATGCTCGCCGAGAGCGAGGCGGTGCGCTCGGGCCGGGTGGTGCTGGCGCCGGTGGCGGCGTTTCTGCCTGAGCTGATGATCGTGCTGCAGGGGCCGGTCGAGGGCGAGCCGCTTGAGCTGTTCCTCGAAGGGCTGCAGGGCAGCGCCACGGCCGGTGACCAGCGCGGCTGGGATGGCGTGATTCGCTCGGCCGACGCGCTGGCGGCGGTGCACACCTCGGGCGTCGCCACCGACCGCGAGCGCCCGATCGACAAAGAGCTGAAGCGCTTTGTCAAGCGCGCCTCGCAGGCCGCAGCGGTAGACGAGGCCGGCGGCGCCAAGCTGCTGGCCCTGGCCAACGCCCTGCCGGCCTGGCTGGGCCACCTGGCGCCGTGGGGCGAGCAGATCACGCTGGTGCACGGCGACTGCAAGCACAGCCAGTGCATGCTCACCGAGGCGGGCGTGGCAATTCTCGACTGGGATCACTGCGGCATGGCCGACCCGGCCACCGACATCGGCACCTACCTGGCTACCTTCCGCCAGATGGGCCTGCACCAGACGCTGAAGTCGCGCGGGTCGCCGGCAGCCGTGGCGCGCAGCCAGTGGCTCCGCGCGCTCGAAGACGCATTTCTCGACGCGTACGTGGCCGCCAGCGGCTTTGGCGAAGGCTTCTACTACCGCGCGCGCTGGTACGAGGCCGTGGCGCTGATGCGCAAAGCGCTACGCGCCTTCTCGCGGGCGCCGAAATCGCCCATGCCGCTGGCGCAGGTCGAGGCCGGCTGGAATATCTTGCACGATCTGCCGCCAGCTGCCTGAGGCCGGCGGATCGACGCGGGTGTGAAGAATCTCATTCCGGCCTGCGGCCGGCCGTGGTACAACAGTACGAGTATCCCCCACTTGTGGAGAGAGAAAGAACTATGAGCAACGCGAAGGCAGTTCCCGCAAAGGCAGCTGCACCTGAAAAGCCGGCGCAGAAACAAAGCGAGCTGGGGCATATCATCCGGCTGCTTAGGCGCTTCGTCAAAGGCCAGGGCCAGCCGTTCGTGCTCGGCTTCCTGCTTTTGCTGGCCGAAACCCTGACGGCGCTGGCCGATGGCCTGCCGCTGGCGTACGTGCTCGACTACCTCGCGAACCCGGCGAAGAATCCCGATGTGCTGCTGCTGCTGCAGCGCTGGACGGGGCTGCAGATTCCGGCGTTCGCCTCGCCGCTGGTGATGACCGTCGGCGTGATGGCCGCGCTGGTGGTGATCATTGCCATGCTCAACAGCCTGACCGACTCGCTCTCGGAGATCTACCTGGCCAAAGGCGGGCGCCTGCTGGGCTTCAATATGCGCGTGGCGCTCTACTCGCACCTGCAAAAGCTTTCGCTCTCGTTCTATGGCAAGCAGCGCACTGGCGACCTGCTGACCCGCGTTACCGGCGATGTAAGCGCGATCGAAGAATTCATGACTTCGTCGCTCTCGGATATTGTCGGCGGCATTCTTACGCTGGTTGGCACATTTGCCCTGCTGCTGTATCTCTCGCCGCAGATGGCGCTGGTGGCGCTGGTGCTGGTGCCTTTGCTGGCCTCAATCTCGAACTATTTTTCGCAGCGTGTCAAGGCCGCCTCGAAAAAGGCCCGCGCGCGCGAGGGCGATCTGGCGGCCAGCGCCCAGGAGATGCTGACGTCGATCCGCGTGATCCAGGTATATGGCAGCGGTTCCAGCCAGATCGAGCAGTTCTCGAAGCAGAGCGCCAAAACCATGGAGGCATCGCTCGAGGCTGCCGGAATCCAGGCGCGCTTTAGCTTCACCTTCAAGGTGATCGAGTCGGCAATCCTGGCGCTGATCATCTGCCTTGGCGTGTTTCTGAACTTGCAGAACATCATCGCGCTCGGCACACTGGTGTTCCTGGTGAAGAAGATCGACGATATGTTCAAGCCGACCAAGAAGATCATCAAGGAGTGGAACACGGTCGGCAAGATCTACGCCAGCGTCGAGCGCATCGCCGAGCTGATGGATCGCGCGCCAGCCGTGCAGGACGCGCCAAACGCGCTCCAGGCGCCGCGCTTCCAGGGCTTCATTGAGTTCAAGCACGTCAGCTTCGCCTACATGCCCGAGCCCGAGGATCTCAAGGGCGGCGCTGCTGCGCAGCCACGGCTGGCGCTGCGCGACGTGAACTTCTCGATCGCGCCGGGCGAGGTGGTGGCACTGGTAGGCGGCTCGGGCGCCGGCAAGAGCACGATCGTGCAGCTGCTGCCGCGCCTGTACGACCCGCATATTGGCGCGATCACCGTCGATGGCCAGGATCTGCGCGCGTTCACGCTCGAGTCGCTGCGCGGCCAGATGAGCATGGTGCTGCAGGAGGCGATTCTGTTCACCGGCACGGTGGCCGAGAATATCTCGTACGGCCGCCCCAACGCCACGCGCGAGGAGATCATTGCCGCAGCGATGCAGGCGAGCGCCCACGAGTTCATCGAGAAGCTGCCCGACGGCTACGACACAGTGCTGAGCGAGCGCGCCAGCAACCTCTCGGGCGGCCAGCGCCAGCGCATTGCAATCGCGCGCGCGTTTATCCGCAACACGCCGATCCTGATCCTCGACGAGCCAACCACCGGCCTGGACGCCGAGTCGACCGAGCTGGTGCAGCTGGCGCTGCGCTCGCTGATGCGCGGCAAGGCCACCGTGATCATTTCGCACGACTTGAACTTGATCCGCCAGGCCGACAAGATCATCGCGATCAAGGAAGGCGCGGTCGAGCAGGTTGGCACGCACAAAGATCTGCTCAAGCGCGGCGGCCTGTACGCCGACCTGTATAGCAAGCAGTTCGGCGATGTGGTGGCCGAGCAGGGCGGCCAGATGAGCAGCACGCCGGCGCTGGCCGAGCCGGCCAGGCCGGCCAAGCCGGCCGCACTGCCCAAGCCGCCAGTGCCTTCGGTGCTCGACGAAGACGAGCCCGAGGAGGACGAGGACGAGGTTGAGGTGGTGACGCCAAAGGCGTTCCAAACGCTGATCGGCAAAGCGCTGCCGACCCCGGTGTCGCAGAAGGCGTTCCAGACGCTGATGATGCAGGCGGTGCCGGCCGCCCCGGCCCAGCCGGCGCCGGCCGCCCCGGCCGCCCCAGCACCAGCACCGGCCGCTCAGGCGGCCCCGCCACCAGCGCCAGCCGCCGCACCGGCGCCGGCAGCACGCTCGCCGCAGCAAGCCCAGGTGATGCGCGCGCTGCCGCCGCAGCAGCCGGCCGCACCGCCGCCCGCCGCAGCCCAGCCGGCGCCCCCAGCGCCGCAGCCGCCCGCGCCGCAATCGCCTACGCCGCCGCGTGCCGCGCCAACCGCGCTGCACAAGACGCCGCTGCCCATGCCACGGCCGGTTCAGCCGAACCAGCCGCCGGCCCAGCAGCCGCCCGCACCGCCCACACCGGCGCAGCCAGCCGCGACATTTGAGACCACGATGCTGCGGGCGATCCCGCCGACCCCGCCCGAGGCCCAGGCCGCTACCGGCCGCACCGAGCTTCAGCCGGCGCCCAAGCTCGCTCAGCCGCCAGTGCAGGCCGGCCAGGCCGGGCGCTCGGGGCTGCGCGGCGAGCGGCTCGACCTGCTGAACAGCCAGGCGTTCCGCGAGGAGTTCCCCAGCGCCGCGATCGCCTTCGACCCGGCGGCAATGCGCGAGCAGATCCAGGCGACACTGTTCGGCAAGGCGCGGCCAAACTATACGATCGAGAAATGCGAGCTTGACCAGGCCACCTACCTGCCCCGCGAGGGCGTGGCGCTGCGCTACGAGGTGGTGGCGAAGGATCGAATCACACTGCAGACCATTCAACCCATGGTGGTGGGCATGGTCTTCGCCAACCAGCTGCGCTGCGCGCTGTATATGCGCGACAAGCTGGCCCCGCTGGTTGAGCTGATGCGCGGCCGGCCTGAGATTACGCCTTTCGCCACGCCAGCGGCGATCATCGAGCCGCTGAACATGATCCTGCACGTGTTCCCAATTGATGGCGAGCTGCCCGCGCTGGTGCCGGCGACCGACCCGCAGCATATGGCCGAGCTGTTCCGCGAGGCGCTGCCCGAAGCGCACGACAGCGCGCTCGAAGTCGAGCGCTGCAAGGTCGAGCTGGTCGACTACGCCCGGCGCTACCGCGCGGTGCTGCGCTACCAGGTCGATGGCAAGCAGCCCGGCACCAGCCGCGCCGAGCGGCGGACGGTGTACGGCAAGGTGTTTACCGATAACACCGGCGCGCTGGCCGGCCCGGTGACGGCGGCGCTGCGCGAGCGGCTGCAAAACATCGGCGCGCGCTACCGCTTCGACGTGCCGCGCACGCTGGCCTGGCGGCCGGACATGCAGCTGGTGCTGCTCGAGGCCATCCCCGGCGAGCCGGTGATCTCCGACCTGCTCAAGGCCCGGCTGCGCGGCAAGCCCGCCACGCCCGGCATGCTCTCGCTCGAAGAGATGATCGACGTGTGCGCCCAGGTGGCGGCGACGCTGCACACCTCCGAGATCAAGCTCGGCCGCCGCCGCTCGCTCGACGACGACCTAGCGACGCTGCGCCAGGGCTTCGCCGATATGGCGCGCTACTCGCCCGAGCTGGCCGGCCGCCTGATCGGCTGGCTCGAGCAGCTGAGCGCCTACGCCGAGCAGTCCGACTCGCTGCAGGCGGGCTTCTGCCACGGCGACTTCACCTACACCCAGCTGATCTTCGAGGGCAAGCAGGCCGGCCTTGTCGACTTCGACTCGGTCTGCCAGGCCGAGCCGGCGCTCGATCTGGGGCACTTCCTGGCCTACCTGCGCGTGGCCGGCCTGAAGGCCCAGAAGCTGGCCGACGGCACATCCGCGCCGCTCGCCGACGACCTGCGTGAGCGCTTCCTGCGCACGTACACGCGCGAGATGGGCAGCCGCATCGACGACGCCGAGCGCCTGCGCGTGCGCGTGGCGGTGTACCAGATGGTCAGCTTGCTGCGCCGCGCGCTGCGCAGCTGGCAGAAGTTCAAGGGCAGCCGTCTCGAAAACGCGATCGAAATCATCGAGGAGGAAATGGCGTGTCTACCACAGCTCGACTACTAGACGCATCGCGGCAGAGCGCGATCTTCGATGGGCTGCGGCGCTTCATGGACGCGCCGGCGTGGCTCGGGCCGGCGGGCGACGCTGCGGCCGTGCGCGCGGCGCTCGCCGCCGACGTGCCCGACTTCGCCAGCGGCCGTCTGACGCTGCACTCGGTCAGCATCAAGCGCCTGCGGCTCAAAAAGGGCCAGGAGGGCTGGACCGGCCAGATCGAGGCGAAGGTTTCGGCGCCGGGCGAGGCCAAACCCCGCGCGAGCCTGCTTGCGGCCCGGCTGGTGCCGCCTGGCTTCGCCGAGCCGGCTGTGGCCACCCCCGATGCGCCGTTCGGCAGCGCCGAGTGGCACGTGTCCCTGCCCGCGCTGCGGCTCGAGCGGCGGCCCCAGCCCGAAGACCCGGCGCTGCCGGCGCTGCCGACGCTGACCGACCCGGCCAGCGCGCGCGAGCTGCTCGAGCGCGGCATCCGCACCTGCTCGCCCGGCTATGCCGACCTCAGCATCGCCGCCGTCGAGATCAAGCACCTGCGCTACAAGCCCGGCAGCCGCGCCACCGTGGTGTATGGGCTTGAGTACGCGCCCGAACACCAGTCGCGCGGCTGGCCGCCGATCGTGGTGGCCAAAACCTACAGCGGCAGCAAAGGCCAGAACGCCTACGACGGCATGGCCGCGCTGTGGCGATCGGGCCTCGCCGACGGCGCGATTGTGACGCTGGCCGAGCCGCTGGCCTACCTGCCCGAGCTGAAGGTGCTGGTGCAGGGGCCGATCTTCGAGGATCAGACGCTCGAAGACCTGGTGAAATCGGCGGTAGCGGCCAATACGCCCGAGGCGCTGGCCGAGCTCGACGCGTTCATGAACAAAACCGCCGACGGCCTGGCGGCGCTGCACTTATCCGGCGTCGAGTACGGCGAAGTGATCACCTGGGAGGACGAGCTGGCCGAAGTGCGCGAGGTGATCGGGCGGCTGGCCGGCATGGTGCCCGAGCTGGCCGAGGCCGCCGAGCCGCTGCTGCAGCGCCTCGAAGCGCTGAATGCCGACACGCCGCCCGACCCGATCCGCCCGGCGCACCGCGCCTTCCGCCCGGCCCAGGTGCTGCTGCACCAGGGCACGATCGGCTTTATCGACTTCGACGGCTTTGGCCAATCCGAGCCCGCGCTCGACCTCTCGCGCTTCACGCGGAAAACCCGCGCGCTGGGCATGGACGCCGCGAATGTCGACCCGAACAGCCCGGCCGGCGCCGAGCGCCAGCGCCAGATGGAGGCGATCTGCGAGGCGTTTCTCGCGCGCTACGAGCAGCACACTCCGGTGTCGCGCCAGCGGATCGCGCTGTGGGAAACGCTCGACCTGCTGACGCTGGTGCTGTACTGCTGGACAAAGGTCGAGCCCGAGCGCCTGAACGCCACCATGTCGCTGCTCGAGCGCCACCTGCGCGTCAGCGGGCTGCTGGCGGCGTAGCCCGGCGCCATACGCACCTTGCGGGCCTGCACCCGGCTTGATCATGAACAAAGGAACGGCGTGATGACAACCACCAATGCGACAAGCGCACCGCCAGCCGCTCGGACGCCCGGCCTGAGCTACCTCGAGCACCTGCCCGACTGGCTTGTGGCCGCCACCGACCCCGGCCAGGTGATCGCCGCGCTCAAGCGGCACGTCGCCGAGTTTGCCAGCGGCGAGCTGGCGGTGCGCACGTGCGAGCTCGACCGGCTGCGCCTGAAAGGCGAGCGCTGGGAGGCGCTGTTCGAGCTGGCGATTAACGGCCAGGGCGGCAAGCGCGACGTAATGCTCACCGGCACGCTCACGCCGCCTGGCGCGCCCGCAGCCGAAGCGCGGCCGAGCGGCGGGGCATTTGGCACGCCCGAGTGGCGCTGCTCGATCCCCGAGCTGGGGCTTGACCTGTGGATGTACTTCGAGGACGCGGCGCTTGAGGCGCTGCCGCTGCTCACCGACGCCGCGCTGGCCCAGCCGTTCCTGCAGGAAAGCATCCGCGCCTGCTCGCCGCACTACGCCGGCCTGACGATCGCCAGCTGCAAGCCGAAGGTCAAGCGCTACAAGCCCGGCAGCCGCTGCACCGTGCTGTACTTCCTCGGCTACGGCGCCGCGCCGGGCTCCGAGCAATGGCCCGACCTAGTGGTGGCGAAAACCTACAGTCGCGACAAAGGCCAGAACGCCTACGAGGCTATGTCGAAGATGTGGGCCTCGCCGCTCTCAAAGGGCGATGTGGTGGCGATCGCCGAGCCGCTGGCCTACGTGCCCGAGCACAAGATCCTGGTGCAGGGCCCCGTGCGCGGCGACCGGTCGTACAAGGATCTGCTGCGCTCGGCGCTGCGCGATGGCTCGCCTGCAGCCCTCGACGAGCTGTACGCGATCACCCGCAAGATCGCCGCCGGGCTGGTGGCGCTGCACCACAGCGGCGCGCGCCACGGCGAAACCGTGACGTGGGACGACGAGCTGGCCGAGATCCGCGGCGAGGTCGACAAGCTCAGCGCCGCCGATCCGCACTTCCGCGCGGCGGCCGAGCCGCTGCTCGATCAGCTCGCGGCGATCTCGGCCGCGCACCCGGCCGAGGCGACGCTGCCCTCACACCGCAGCTTCCGCCCGCAGCAGGTGCAGATCGACGGCGACGCGATCGGCTTTATCGATTTCGACGGCTACTGCCTGGCCGAGCCGGCGCTCGACATCGCGCTGTTCCGCGCGACCGTCAAGGAAATGGGCATCAACACCTCTCCCTCCGAGAAGCAAAAAGAGTTCGAGTACGCCAGCGAGGCCGATCGCCGCGCGCGGCTGGCACAGCTCGACACGATCTGCGAGATCTTCCTGGCCGAGTACGAGCGGCTCGCGCCGATCTCGCGGCAGCGCGTGGCGCTGTGGGAGGCGCTCGACCTCCTGACGGTGGTGCTGCGCTGCTGGAGCAAAGTCAAACCACATCAGATCGGCAACGCAATGCTGATGTTGGAATCGCAGCTCAGCAGCAGCGGGCTGTTGCCCACATAGGCGCCAGCGCACAAAGGAGCGTACTTGTGGCAACCTCAACCGAACCTATCGCCAACCCTGCCGAGCAGGCCATTCGCCAGCTCGCCAGCATCCCGCCTTGGCTGGCGGTGGCGCTCGACGCCGACCAGGTGGTGCGGGCGCTCAACCGCCACGTCGCCGAGTTCGCCTCGGGCGCGCTGACGCTGCGCGGCTGCGCGATCGACATGCTGCACCTGAAAGGCGCCGACGGCGAGTGGGGCCGTAACTGGAAGCTCAGCGTAGCCGGCCCCGACGGCGAGCAGAGCATCCCGGTGCGCGTCACGCTGCTGCCGCCCGGCTCGGCTGCCGAAGAGCTGCCGGCCACCCCGCCACCGTTCGAGGCCGACGACTGGCAGTGCTGGCTGCCTGAGCTTGGGCTGGTGCTGAAGCGCGGGCGCGCCAAGAAGAGCAAGGACTTCGCCGCGCTCAAGCTGCTGATGGATCCCGAGCAGTCGCGCGAGCTGATCGAGCGAAGCCTGCGCGCGCAGGCCGCCGGCTATGCGCAGGTGGCAGTGCACAGCTGCACGCCGCAGATGGTGCACAACAAGCCAGGCAAGAGCACCGTCATCCGCTACCGCCTCGGCTATGGCCCCGAGGCCGCCGGCCAGGGCTGGCGCGACACGATCATCGTGAAAGTCTATGGCGACGACACCGGCCGCAACGCGTTTGCCGGCATGCACGCGGTGTGGGACGCCGGCCTGCGCGACAGCGCGGCGGTGCGCGTGCCAGAGCCGCTGGCTTACCTCGACGAGCAGCAGGCCACCGTGCAGGGGCCAGTGCCCGAAGAGCGCGACCTCGAGAAGATGCTGCTCGCGCTGCTGCTGAGCGACGACCCGGCCGAGCAGGGCGCGCTGCGCCAGGCGTTTTACGCCACTGGCGTGGCGCTGGCCGCGTTTCACCGCTCGGGCGGGACGGTGCAGGCGCGCACCACCTGGCAGGATGGCTTCGCCGAGGCGGCCGAGCAGCTGGAAAGCCTGCGCGTGCCATTCCCCGAGCCAATTGCCGCGATCGAGCAGGTGGTCGAGCGCCTGCGCACGCTCGAGGCCGCCACGCCCGCCGACGCGCCGGTGCCGACGCATGGCGCGTTCCGGCCCGAGCAGATCCTTGTCGCCGGCACGCAGATCGGCTTTATCGACTTCGACGCGTTCTGCATGGCCGAGCCGGCCTTCGACCTGGCGCTGTTCCGCGCTTCGGCCATGGACAACGGGCTGTACGACGAGCATATCAAGCTGCGCGACCAGGCCGAGGCCGATGCCCGGCGCGCGCGCATCGACGCGCTGAACGAAAGCTTTCTGGCCGGCTACGAGGCCAACGCCCCCGTATCGCGGCAGCGCGTGGCGCTGTGGGAGGCGATTTTCTACCTGAACGATAGCCTCCAATGCTGGACCAAGCCGCGCCCGAACGATCAGCGGCTGGTGGTACAGCTGCTGGAGCGGCACCTGCACAATCTCGGCGTTGTTTAGCAGCCGGCCCGGCATTGCTTTGCGCCCCTGGCCCGCGCGGCGCTTACTGAAGGAACGACACCATGACATCCTCCAGCCGTACACTCGACAGCCTGCCCGACTCGGAGATCAGCGTGGGGCTGCGCAAGCTCGACACGCTGCCCGAATGGCTGCTCGCGCCGCTCCAGGCTAAAACCGTGCGCGCCGCGCTGGCCGAGGCCGTGCCCGAGTTCGCCTCGGGCGCGCAGACGCTCAAAGCCTGCAAGATCAAGCGCATGCTGCTGAAAGATGCTGGGCGCTGGGCCGGCACCTATACCCTGACGATCGCCGGCTCTGGCGACGAAACCCGCACGCTGGCGCTGCGCGGCACGTTCACCCCGCCACACCTGCGCGGCGCCGCCACGCCCGCCGCGCCGGCGCGGCCGCTTGGCGCCGAGGGCTGGCGCCTGGCGCTGCCCGCGCTTGGCCTCGAGCTCGAGCCCGAGCCACCCGAGACCGACCTGATCGCCATGCCGCAGCTGACCGACGCCGACGCCGCGCGGGCCATGCTCGAGGCCGGCATCCGCGCCAGCACCCGCGCCTACGCCGAACTGCGCATCGCCAGCTGCCAGCCCGAGATCATCAGCTACAAGCCCGGCAGCCGCTGCACGCTGCGCTACCGCCTGGGCTACGCCGAGGCCGCTCCGCCGACATGGCCTACCGAGGTGATCGCCAAAACCTACCGCAAAGACAGCAAGGGCCGCAATGCCTACGAGGGCATGGCCGCGCTGTGGGCCACCCCGCTGGCGAGCGGCGCCACCGTGACACTGGCCGAGCCGCTGGCCTACATCCCCGAGCAGAAGGTGATGGTGCAGGGGCCGGTGGCCGCCGAGCAGTCGCTGGAAGATCTGCTGAAGGACGCACTGAAGGCCGATACGCCGGCCGCCTATGCCGAGCTGCACAGCTACATGATCCGCGCCGCCGCCGGCCTGGCGGCGCTGCACCAGTCGGGTGTGCAGTACGGCGCGACAATATCGCTCGGCGAGCGCTGGGCTGAGCTGCACGACCTGAGCGGCAAGCTGTACGCTGCGGCCCCCGAGCTGCGCGGCGCCATCGACGCGCTGCTGGCGCGGCTTGAGGCGCTGGCGGCAGCCAACCCGGCCGACGCGCCGGTGCCGACGCACGGCACCTTCAACCCCGAGCAGGTGCTGATCAACGGCCCGCACATCGGCTTTATCGACTTCGACGACTTCTGCATGGCCGAGCCGGCGCTCGACGTGGGCCTGTTTATCGCGGCGATCAAAGACATCGGCCTGAATGCGCTGAGCGACGAGCAGGCGAGCGACGCCGCTACGCGGCGCGCCCGGCTGGCCCGGCTCGACGCGATCGCCGAGATATTTCTGGCGTTCTACGAGAAGCTTGCGCCGATCTCGCGCGAGCGCGTGGCGCTGTGGCAGGCCTGGAGCTACCTGCGCGACGCGCTGCACTTCTGGATCAAGGTCAAGCCGGCCGAGCACGACAACGGTATGCTTATGCTCGTCGACCTGCTCCAGCAGATTGGCGTGTTCCCGCCGGCCGACCCAGCCGAGGCCGAGGCCGAGGCGCAGAAGGCCCGCCGCCGCCGCTCGATTCCGGGCACGCGCTACGCCGCGTATGTTGGCGCGCTGCTCGCCGGTATTGCCGTGAACGCCGGCGACCTAGCCGAGCTGCTCGGCGATGTGCTGCCGCTGATCAGCTAGCTATCGGCTGCCGGCCCGCGCCGTGCTCGCTCGAAATGATAAGCGAGGTTCTACGATGGAGATCGATTACGCCACCGCGCTTGCTGGCCAGGCTGGCCTTGAGGGCGTACAGTGGCTGCTCAACGCGCCGCCGCCGCGCGAGGCCCTGCGCGCCGCCCTCGATCGCCTGCTGGCGCCGGGCGTGTCGGTCGGCAACCTCGTGTTGCAGCGCGCCAAGTACAAGCCCGGCCGCTACATGCAGGCCTACTACGCCGCCGAGCTGCGCGGCGAGCACAGCGGCACGCGCCTGGTCGAGGTCAACTGGCTGCCGCTCGGCAAGCCCGACCCGCGCGGCGCCGCCGAGGGCATCCCGGCCATGCAGGCCGAGATCGCCGAGCGCGGCCTGGCGGCGCCGTTTCGCGCGCTCGCGGCCGACGACCCGGCCTGGGGCATGTGGGTGCAGATCGCCCCGCTCGACGCCGAGTACCCGCAGCTCGCGCGCCTCTCCGACCCGGCGTATGTGCGCGAGCTGCTCGCCGCCGACCCGGTGGTGCAGTCGCGCGCCGGCGCTTACCAGATCACGCCGATCCGCTACCGCCCCGGCCAGCGCCACGTGCTGCGCTACGACCCGGCCGATGCCGGCGGCCAGATCGACCACGCCCGCACGCTGTTCGCGAAAGTGTATAACAGCGACAAAGGCGCGCGCACGTTCAAAACCGCCACAACTGTGTCGGGGTGGCTGGCATCGCGCGATATTGGCATTGGCGCGGCGCGGCCGCTGGCGTACCTGCCGGACGAAAACCTGGTGCTCTACCCGCGCGTGGTCGGCACGCCGCTCTCCGATCTGCTGCGCGAGCCAGGCCCGGCCACCGATGCGCACCTGCGCGCGGCCGGCGCGGCCATCCGGGCGCTGCACGCCACGCCCGAGTCGCTGGTCGAGCTGCAGCCGCACCCGTTCGCCAAAGAGCTGAAGAGCATCGCCAGCGCCGCCGAGTACATTCACCCGCTGCTGCCCGCCGCCGGCGCCACCGTCAAGGCGCTGCTGGCGCGCGCCCAGGCGCTGCACGACGCGCTGCCGCCGGTCACGCCCTCGTTCGCCTACGGCGACTTCAAGGCCGACCATTTGTGGATCACCGATGCCGGCATGACGCTGATCGACTTCGATACTTGCTATCTCTCCGACCCGACGATCGACCTGGGCAAGTTTCTCGCCGATATCCAGTTCTGGTACGACGGCTACGGCCAGCCGGGCGCCGCCGCCGCGCAAGAGCAGTTTCTAGCCGGCTATGGCGAGCTGAACGCCGAGCAGATGGCACGCGCGCGGCTGTACGAAGCGCTTGTGCTCACCAAGTCGACGGTGCGGCGCGTGAAGCTGTTCGACGCCGATTGGGCCACGCGCGTCGGCCGCCTGGTCGATCGCGCCGCGGCGGCGCTTGAGCAGGCTGCCTGAGCTACAGCCCCTGATGCCAACTGCGTTTGGTATGCCCCGCCCGGCAAAACAGGGCAGGGCATACCAAAAAAGTCAGGGGCGGCATTGCCGCCCCCGAACCCCCGCCAGAAAGCACGTAGCCGAATCTGGTATGCGTCGCTCCGTGGGATTCCTGCGCCTATTCGAGCATGCCGATCACCTGCGGCTCGTGCTCGCCCTCGGGCGCGGCAGGTGCCGGCCGCGCGGCGAGCTGGCCGATCTGGCCGGCAGGCGCCAGCGCCGTGGCCAGCAGCCCCAGCGCCGCCGCGCCGCAGGCCAGCCAGAAGACACCCTGCATCGCGCCAGCCAGCACTGTGCGCAGCGCGCCGTCGAGCGCGGCTGAGCCGGAAGCCTGCGCCAGCGGGTCGAGCAGCGTGTTCAGCGACACGGCGGCGGGGTCGAGCCCAGCGGCCAGCAGCCCGCTCGCGAGCCGCGCGCTCAGCAGCGCACCCATCACGCTCACGCCCAGCGTGCCGCCGATGCTGCGGCTGAACTGCAGCGTCGAGGTGGCAGTGCCGAGCACCTGCTTCGGCACGCTGCTCTGCACCGCAATCAGAAACGCTGGGATCGAGAGGCCCATGCCTACGCCCATCAGCGCGAGGCTAGCGATCAGCAGGGCCGAGCCGCCCACGCCCACCTGCGTCAGCGCCAGCGCGCCGATCACCAGCAGCACCATGCCGGCCAGCGACAGGGTGCGGTAGCCGATCTTCAGCAGCAGCCGGCTGCCAATAATGCTGGCAGTGACCCACGCCAGCAGCATTGGCGTCAGCGTTGCGCCGGCGGCGGTGGCGCTGGTGCCTAGCACCGCCTGCACATACAGTGGCACATACGCGGTGCTGCCGAACATCGCCCAGCCGGCCAGCACGCCGTGCGCGCACGCCACGGCGAACATCCGGTCGCGGAACAGGCCCAGCGGCAGCACCGGGTCGGCGGCGCGGCGCTCGGCCAGCGCCAGCCCACCAAACAGCAGCGCCGCCAGGCCCAGCCCGGCCCAACCCAATGGCGTGCCGAGCTCGGCCAGCCCCAGCAGCAGCGCAACCACGCCGAACGTCAGCATCCCCGCGCCGGCGTAGTCGATCGCCGGCCGCGCCGCGCCAACCGCGCGCGGCCGATCCTGCCAGGCGCGCCACACCAGCGCAAACGCCAGCATGCCGGGGATTACATTGACATAAAACACCCAATGCCATGAAATCTGGTCGACCAGAAAGCCGCCCAGCAGCGGCCCAACGATCGACGAAACGCCCCACACGCCCGAAAACACGCCCTGCAGCCGCGCGCGCTGCTCGAAGGTGAACAGGTCGCCGATGATGATGAACGCCAGCGGCAGCAGCCCGCCCGCGCCCAAACCCTGCACCGCGCGGGCCGCAATCAGCTGGCTCATGCTCTGCGAGAGGCCGCACAGCAGCGAGCCAAGCAGGAACAGGCCCATCGCCACGGCGTAGATCGGCCGGCGCCCGTAGATATCCGAAAGCTTGCCATACAGCGGCACAGTGGTAGTTGACGTAAGCATGTATACCGAGAAAACCCAGCTGTAGCTGCTAAGGCCGCCGAGCTGGCTGACGATCGTGGGCATTGCCGTGGCCACGACGGTTGATTCCATCGAGGCCATAAATAGACTTAACATAATACCAATTGTGATCAGAATCACGCGCTGGCGAGGCATACAGGCTCCTGGTTCATTTGCAAATCCGCGGAATATCAGCCGCGCGGTGGCATAACCGCCAGCACCACGCCATTCCCCGAAGGGTCGCGCAGGATCGTGCCCGCGTCGGTGGTTTCGGCCGGCAGCGCGGCCATGCGCACGCGCGCCAGCACCTGCTCGAGCGCGGCGGCGTTGGGCAGCCGCACCACAAAATAGCGCAGCCCGGCCGAGCCTGGCGGCGGCGGCGGCGCGCCCACGCCGGCCCAGGTGTTCAGGCCGAGGTGATGGTGGTAGCCGCCGGCAGAAACAAAAAGCGCGCCTGGGCCGTAGCGCACCATCACCTCGAAGCCCAGCACACCGCAGTAGAACTCTTCGGCGGAGGCTAGATCGGCGACGTGCAGGTGCATATGCCCGAGTGTGGTCTCGGCCGCGATGCCTTGCCAGTCGCTGCTATCGCGCTCCAGCTCGCCCAGCACCCCGTCGATGTCCAGCGGGTCGACCGCCATCTGAATATGGCCGTTGCGCCACGGCCATTCGGCGCGCGGCCGGTCGCGATAGATCTCGATCCCATTGCCGTCGGGGTCGTTGAGATATAGGGCCTCGCTCACCAGGTGGTCCGAGGCGCCGGTGAGCGGGTAGCGCACGGCCGCCAGCTGGCGCAGCGACCGCGCCAGCTCCAGCCGGCTCGGCACCAGCAGCGCGAAGTGGTAGAGGCCGGTCGTGCGCGGCGGGCGTGGCGTCGCGCCGGCCTGCTCCATCAGCAGCACCAGCGGCGTGGCGCCATCGGCGGTGAGCGTGAGCGTTGGCCCGCTGCGGTGCAGGGCGCGCAGCCCCAGCACGTGGCCATAAAACTGCTCGGCGCGCTGCAAGTTCGCGACAAGTAGTGCTACCGGGCCAACCACAGTGGCCGGGTCGATTGAAAAGGGGGGCATGGCTGCCTCGCTTGCTGTGGGGAATAATGCGAGGCATGCTACCACAGAACCGGGGAGTTCGGCAATTCGCGCGGCGGCCCAACCGCGCTCGCCTGCCGCGCCGGGTGGCAGGATCACCCGGCGCGGCAGGCGAGAAAAGCGATCGTCGTGAAGCGGCGGCCGGCGCGCTAGACTCGCTGCAGGCGCAGCGACGGCGGCGCGCTGGTTTCTTTGATCGCGTGCCGGATCAGGTCGGTCATGGAAACCAGGCCCAGTGGGTAGATCCGTTCGCAGTTCGGCTTCGCCACGATCAGCCGGCTGATATGATTCCGCGTCATCAGCGTCGCGGCCTCGAGTAGCGTCATGTCGGGGTTGCAGACAAGTACAATCGGCGACATTATCTCGCCGGCAGTTATCGGCCCCATGCCTGGCAGCACCGTGCGGCGCTGCGCTACAAGCACGTCGAGCTGTGTCACGATACCAACCGCGTAGCCATCCTCGTCCAGCACCACCAGAGCATGAATCGCGTACTCAGTCATCCGCTGCATCACCTGGATCAGCGATGTTTCGACTGCGCAGCTGATCAGGTCGCGACTCATTATCTCCTTCACGAAACGCTCGTACACACAGACCTCCTGCCTCTAGCAAGCCGGTAGCATCGCTGCTACTGGGAACAATGCGGCAAATCAAGTGTAGGGTAACTGGGTTACAAGCCAGTTTCATCCATCGTGATAAAAAGCACAATCACGAAATCGGTTTCAGCCTGTCCTTCAGTACAGGCCACAACTGGCCGCCAGGGCTATGCGCCGCCGCCTACGCGCTGGTATAGTGAGCCTGCAAGGTGAAACTCCCTGAGTTTCGGCTTGACACTGTACCGGCGCCATATACGGCGCCGTTTTGCCCTCAGGGCAATCGGAGGAATCGCATATGCCAACCGCACTTATTACTGGCGCGTCGCGCGGGCTTGGCCTGGCGCTGGCGCGCGAGCTAGCCGCGCGCGGCTGGGCGCTGATCGTCAGCGCGCGTGGCGCCGCCGCCCTTGAAGCCGCGCGCGCCGATCTGGCCGCTCGCACCAGCGTGCTCGCCGTTCCTGGCGATGTCGCCGACCCTGCGCACCGCCAGGCGCTAGCCGCCGCCGCCGCGCGCCTGGGCGGCCTCGACCTGCTGGTGAATAACGCGAGCATGCTCGGCCCGAGCCCGCAGCCCGCGTTGCTCGATTACCCGCTCGGCGTGCTCGAGCAGGTGTTCCGTGTCAATCTCGTCGCGCCCCTGGGTGTTCTGCAGAGTCTACGCGCGGCGCTCCGATTGGATGCACGAATCATCAATATTTCCAGCGATGCCGCCGCCGAGGCCTACCCTGGCTGGGGTGGCTATGGCGCAAGCAAAGCCGCGCTCGAGCAGCTCTCGGCGGTGCTGGCCGCCGAGCAGCCAGCCTGGCGGGTCTACTGGGTCGACCCTGGCGATATGCGCACGCAGATGCACCAGGAAGCCTTCCCCGGCGAGGATATCAGCGACCGGCCGCCGCCCGAGGCCAGCGTTCCCGGCCTGCTTGCGCTGATCGCCGGCGATCTGCCGAGCGGCCGCTACCAGGCGCGCGCGCTGCCGGCCGGCATCGATACAGTGGTGGGCCATGCATAACGTTTCGCCCGCCGCCATGTCGCTTGAGCCGCCGGCCCTACGAGCGCCCGCGCCGCAGCCGCCTGCCGCCCTGGATTTCGAGCTGCCGCCCGAGCTCCAAGCCGCCGAGCCGCCCGAGGCGCGCGGCCTCGCCCGCGACGAAGTGCGCCTGATGGTGTCGTACCGCGCCAACGACCAGGTGTCGCACGCGCGCTTCCGCGATCTGCCGTGCTTTCTCCAGCCCGGCGACGTGCTGCTGATCAATACCAGCGGCACGCTCAACGCGGCGCTGGCGGCCAGCCGCGCCGATGGTACGCCGCTTGAGCTGCACCTCTCGACGCACCTGCCCGCCGATCTGTGGATCGTCGAGCTGCGCCGGCCGACCGCCGCCGCCAGCGCGCCATTTCGCGAGGCGCGCGCCGGCGAGGTGCTGCGGCTGCCGGCCGGAGGCAGTGCCACGCTGCACGCGCCCTACAGCGCCGACCGTAGCCAGCCGGCCACGCCGGCGCCGCGCCTGTGGGTCGCTTCGCTCCAGCTGCCCGAGCCGCTGCACGGCTACCTCGAGCGCTACGGCTTTCCGATCCGCTATGGCTACGTGCGCGAGCAGTGGCCAGGTAGCTACTACCAGACGGTGTACGCCACCGAGGCGGGCAGCGCCGAGATGCCCTCGGCCGGCCGCGCGTTTACGCCCGAGCTGCTGGCACGCCTGGTGGCGCGTGGCGTGCAGATCGCGCCGCTGCTGCTGCACACCGGCGTGGCCAGCCTCGAGGATCACGAGCCGCCCTACGAAGAATTCTTCCGCGTGCCGCTCGAAACTGCCCAGCTGGTGAACGCCGCGCGTGCTTCGGGCCGCCGGGTGATCGCCGTGGGGACAACTGCGGTGCGCGCGATCGAGAGCGTGTGCGACGCGCACGGCGCGGCTCACCCCGGCGAGGGCTGGACGCGCCTGGTGATCGCGCCGCCGCGCCGGCTGCGCGCCGTCGACGCGCTGCTGACCGGTCTGCACGAGCCGCGCGCCAGCCACCTGGCGATGCTCGAGGCGCTGGCCGGGCGGCGGCACCTGCGCGTCACCTACCGGGCCGCGCTGCGCGAGCGCTACCTGTGGCACGAGTTCGGCGATCTGCACCTGATCTTGCCTTAGCTGATCACGCGCTCTGTGGGGGCTCGGGGGCGGCATTGCCGCCCCCGAAATTTCGTTTGCGATGCCCAGACAGAGCATCGCAAAAGCGATCAAACGGGGCTGGTATTACCCGAGCGGCCGGCGCTCGCCGGCGAGGCGTTCGAGCAGCTGAACAGCATATTCCGGCCCTGGCAGCCCGGCGATCTCGTCGCGCAGGCGCTCGGCGGCACGCCGGTAGCCCGGCTCGGCCAGCACCGCCGCCATAGCCAGGCGCACCTGCTCGGGCGTAGCCGTGAGCGCGTCGAGCACGCGCGCCACCCCGAGTTCGGCGCAGCGCGCCGCGTTGAGCGGCTGGTCGGCGCCGAGCGGCAGCACCACCATAGGCAGGCCATGCGCGAGCGCTCCGGCGACGCTGCCCGAGCCGCCGTGTACCAGCACCGCGTCGCAGAAGGGCAGCAGGGTATCCTGGGGAATGTAGCGCTCAATCTGAACATGTGCCGGCTGCGGCCCAAACTCGGCCGGGTCGATATCGCGCCCCACCGTCATGACCAGGTTGATCGGCAGATCGCGCAGTCCGGCCAGCACGCGCTGAAACAGGTCGCCCGACTCCATGTTGTAGATCGTGCCGAGCGTCGCGTATACGGTCGGGGCTGTGCTGCGCCGCGCAATGGCGGGCGGGGCGGCGTGCCCGGCGCCAGGCGAGTGTAGCCGAAACGAGCGCGCGGTGGCTGGCAGCGGGAAGGCCGGGTCGCGGTAGCTGGGCGGGAACGGCGCAAGCACCAGGTAGCGCGCAAGCATGGCCAGGCCGGGGTCGGGCGGCAGGCCGTGCTCGGCGCGTACTTCGTCGAGCGGCACGGCAACATACTCGGGCCGAACAAACGAGCCGGCGGCGATCACCAGCACGGTGGCATACGGCAGGCCCAGGCGCTCGGCCACCACCATCGCGCCGAAGTCGATCTCCTCGCACACCAGCAGGTCGGGCCGCCACTCCGCGCAGAGCGGCAGCAGGTCTGCGGCGCGCTCGCGCGCCAGGCGGCGGCCAAAGCCCCGGCCGACATCGCGCATGTCCTGAGCGGTATTCACCGGTGCCAGCGGCAGGCGTTTCGGCGTCAGGCCCACATCCGAGCCGGCATCAAAACCCACAAAGCCCAGCGCTTCGACCTTTGGGCGCATCCACGGCCGCCCGGCAAACGCGACGGTATGGCCGGCAGCCTGGGCTGCGCGCGCGATCGGCACCAGCGGCTCGAGGTGCCCGCTGCCGCCCGCGAATGTGAAGAGAATGCGCACGTTACCGCTCACAGCGCCTTGGCGCGCTCGTCGTGCTTGAGCCAGTGGCGCGCCGCCGCCACATCGGCATTGATCTGCGCAACCAGGGCAGCGATACCGGCAAACTTCTGCTCGCCGCGCAGCCGGTGGAGCAGGTCGATCCGCACGACCTCGTCGTAGATATCGTCGACGAAATCGAGGATATACGCCTCGACGGTGCGGCGCGTGCCGTCGAAGGTCGGGCGCAGGCCCACATTCGTCACCGCGCCGTAGCGCTGCCCATCGATCAGCGCCTGGCACACATACACGCCGTCGGCCGGCAGCATGTGCAGCTCGCCCACCTGAATATTGGCGGTGGGGAAGCCGATCGTGCGCCCGCGCTGATCGCCGCGCGCCACCGGCCCGCGCACGCCGAACGGCCGCCCCAGCAGCCGCGCGGCAGTGGCCACGTCGCCGCTGCGCAGCGCATCGCGGATGCGCGTCGAGCTGATCGGCGAGCCATCGGCGCGGGCCAGCGCGTCGACCGGGTGCACGCTGTAGCCAAGCTCGTGGCCGATCTCGCGCAGCCGCGGCAGCGTGCCCTCGCGCTTGCGGCCGAGCGCGAAATCCCAGCCGACCCACAGCTCGCGCAGCGCTACTGCGTCACAGATCTGCTGCATGAACTCGTGCGCCGGCAGGCCCATGAGCTCGCGGGTAAATGGCAGCACGATCAGCAGATCGGCGCCCAGCGCCTCGATCAGCTCCATGCGCTCGTCGAGACTCGTGAGGTATAGCCGGTCGCGCTCAGGGTGGATCACGGTGTCGGGATGCGGGTCGAACGTAATCACGGCGCTCTGGCAGCCGAGCTCGCGGGCGCGGCGCACTGTCGTGCCGATCAGGTGCTGATGGCCGACATGCACGCCGTCAAACGCGCCGATCGTCAAGATCGTCGGGCGGCTGTTGATCGATCTGAGCAGGCCCTGAACAATATCCATGGTGCATATGAAGCTTCGCGTGCGCTGCGCGGGCCTGCGCCCACGCCCACAGGCAAAGCTGGCTAATCAGCTCCAGTCGAAGACCTTCTCGGGCTGCCAGCGCTCGCCCGCCCGGCGCGCCAGCGCCAGCAATACGCCGTCGGGTGTGTGCAGCCGGGCGCGGTCGCCAGCGATGCCTACCAGCTCGATCGGCATGCCGTTGCGCACACGCCGTGCTGCCTCGCCCTCCACCGTCGCCGCCGGCCAGTCGCTCACCGCGTCTTCGGGCGGCCGCAGCGCCTGCGTAAGCGCATCCGGATGCGCTTCCAGGTCGGCGAGCTGCGCCGCGCTCGCGATGCCAAACTGGCCCACGGCGGTGCGCCGCAGGGCCGCCAGGTGTGCCCCGCAGCCGAGCGCCGCGCCAATGTCGCGCGCCAGCGAGCGGATGTAGGTGCCTTTGCCACACAGCACGTCGAGCGTCAGCGTGTCGGGCGTATGATCGAGCAGTGACAGCCGCTGGATCGAGACCGGGCGCGCCTCCCGGTCGACGACGATCCCGGCGCGTGCCAGCTCGTGTAGGCGCCGGCCCTGGTGGTGCAGCGCCGCGTACATCGGCGGCACCTGCAAGATCTCGCCACGGAAGCGCTCAAGCAGCGCCTCGATCGCCTGGCCGTCGAGCGCTGGGACGGGAGCGCGCGCGACAACCTCGCCTTCGGCGTCGTCGGTGGTGGTTGCCGCGCCGAGCTGCACCGTAGCCAGGTAGCGCTTGCTGGTGGCGTCCTGCACATACTCGATCAGCCGCGTGGCATTTCCCAGCGCCAGCACTAGCACCCCGGTGGCGGCCGGGTCGAGCGTGCCGGCGTGGCCCACACGCTTCTGCCGCGCCAGGCGCCGTACTCGCGCCACCACGTCGTGCGATGTTATGCCGGCTGGCTTGTCGATGTTCAAAAACCCATGCATTAGCGTTGAGGTGCCGAGCAAGGCGGCGCTAATCGCGCGCCTCGACGAGCGCGAGCAGGTGCGGCAGTACTTCGCGCTCGGCCTGCTCGGGCGGCATCGCCAGCGTCGCTCCGGCGGCCTGGGCGTGCCCACCGCCGCCCCAGCGTGTCGCCAGCTGCGCCACGTTGATGCTCGGGATCGAGCGCAGGCTGATCTTGGTGGTGCCGTCCTGCCGCTCTTTGAACACCACCAGCGCATGCACCGCAACCACGCGCTGCATCATGCGCACCACCTCGTCCACCGCCTCGTCTTCGGCGCCAGTCTCGCGCATCATCGCCAGCGTCACGCGCGTCCAGGCGATCGGGCCTTCGTTGTGCATATCGGCCAGCGCCAGCCCGATCAGCTCGGCGCTGCTGGCCGGCAGCGCGTAGTACACTTCGCGCACAATCCGGCGCTGCTCCGCACCAAGGTCGAGCAGGTCGGCGGCTACGCGCAGCGAGCTTGCGGTCGTCGCGCTGGTCTGGAAGCTTTGCGTGTCGGTGGTGATGCCCATCAGCAGGCACGTCGCCATGTCGGCGTCGACGCGGATGCCCATGGCCTGGAACAGCCGGTACAGCAGCTCGCAGGTCGAGGCGGCGTGCGGGTCGATCAGGTTCACCAGCCCCGCGCCATCATTCGTGACGTGGTGGTCGACAATCGCGATCGGCAGGTTCGCCAGCGCCTGGGTGTGCTCGTCGTAGATCCGCCCGATCCGGCTCAGCGCGGCGGTGTCGACCATGATGATCAGGTCGGCTTCCGGCAGCGCCATGCCCTGGCGGTACACCTGGATGTGCCCGGCGCCGGGCAGCCACGTGGCGTAGCCCGGCAGCGGCGACGAGGCCAGCGGCAACGAGGTTCTGCCGAGCTGGTTGAGCATATGCCATACGCCCAGCAACGAGCCGATTGCGTCGCCGTCGGGGTTGATATGCGTCAGAATGAGGATGCGTGAGGCTTGCTCGATCTGGGCCAGCAGCGCGGGGGCGGCCTGGGTTGGGTCAGTATAGATTGTCATAACGTGTCAGCTATCCGTTCCAGTGGCTGGTTTGCGCACATGATACACCGCGTGGCCCGCGCGTTTCTTGACCTGCCTGAGCCTGATCTGGCTGCGCACACCAATGCCGGGGATGAGGTGGTTCAGCCCACTCACCACCACGAACCAGTAATCGCCACCAGGCCGCAGCCGGTCGTACGGATCGCGCACGAACTCGCGCTCGATCGCTTCGTCGCCAATCTTCGCGGGGATGTTTGCGACGATCAGGTCGTAGGGCTCGCGCGGCGCATGCTCGAGGCCTACGCTGCCAATCGCCTCCAGGTTGGCGATATGGTTCAGCTCGGCGTTGTGCCGGGTGTAGCGGATCGCCAGCAGGTCGCGGTCGATCGCGTAGACGCGTGCCGCCGGCAGCAGGCGCGCCAGCACGATCCCGATCACACCGCAGCCGCAGCCCATGTCGAGGATGGTGCGCGGTGTCGCCAGCTCGATCGTGCGTAGAAACAGATCGGTGCCATCGTCGATCTGGTGCGATGAGAATAGCGTGTGGGCGACATCGAATGCGAACGACTGGCTACGGCAGTAGTAGTCGATCCGCTTTTTGAAATACACATCGTCCATTCAGCTGCGTCGCGGCCCATGCCCGCGCCCGTTCAATCGCCCGCGCTCTGCCCGGCTCAAACGCTCAGTCTTTTGTGGCGTCGCTTGTAGCGTCGCCTGGCGGGTTGCTGCGGCGCTCAAGCTCAACTTGACGTAATACTTCGTCGATGCGCATGCTATAGTCAAGCGAAGTATCGAGCACGAAGTGTAGCTCGGGCACCATGCGCAGGTGCCGCAGCTCCTGGGCCACGCGCCGGCGCATAAAGCCGCGCGCGCGCTCGAGGCCCTCCATGGTATCGGCGCGCTGGGTTTCGTCCATCACCGAGACGCGCGCCTTGGCGTGCTGCAGGTCGGCGCTTACGTCCACGCCAACCACAGTGGCGAAGCCTACACGCGGATCTTTCAGCTCGTACTGGATCACCTCGCTCAGGATGCGCTGGATCTCGTCGGCAACTTGTTCAGTCCGTTTTGACATAACTATTAAATTTTGCGTTTTGAGCTTTGACTAGTTTCAGCGCAAAGCTCAAAACGCAAACCTGAGAGCCGGCTAGGCGGTACGCTCGACCTTCTCTTTGCGGTAGAATTCCATGTTGTCGCCCACCTGCACATCGGTGAAGCCCTCGACCACCAAGCCGCACTCGTAGCCCGATTGCACCTCGCGCACGTCGTCCTTGAAGCGCTTCAGGCTGCCGATCTTGCCATCGTGGATCACCACGCCGCTGCGCAGCACGCGCACGCTGTAGCTGCGCATGATCTTGCCGTCGGTCACGTACAGCCCAGCGACGATCTCGCGCGACGGCAGGCGGAAGCTGTTGCGCACGTCGGCGAAGCCTTCGGTCACTTCCTTCCACTCCGGGTCGAGCATACCGATCATGGCCTTCTTGAGGTCGTCGGTCAGCTGGTAGATGATGTTGTAGAAGCGGATGTCGATGCCCTGCTGCTCAGCGCTGCGCCGCGCGGCCGGGTCGGGCCGCGCGTTGAAGCCGATGATGATCGCGCGCGAGGCCACAGCCAGGTTCACATCGCTCTCGGTAATCGTGCCGGTGCCACGATGGATGATTTTGATCTGCACCTCGCTCGTGTTGAGCTGGCCCAGCGCGTGCTCGATCGCGCCGATCGAGCCGCTGACGTCGGCTTTCAGAATAATGTTCAGCTCTTTGATCTTGCCCTGCTGGATGTTGCTGAACAGGTCGTCGAGGCTCACGCCGCGCGTGGTGGCCATCGCTTCGATCCGCTGCTGGCGCTGGCGCTGTGTCGCCACCTCGCGCGCGATCGTCAGGTCGGTCATCACCTGGATGATATCGCCGGCCTGCGGCACCTCGTTCAGGCCCAGGATCACCACCGGCGTCGATGGCTCGGCGAAGCGCAGCTTCTTGCCTGCGTCGTTGAACATCGCGCGGATGGTGCCGGTTACCCCGCCCACGAGCACATTGTCTTCGGGGCGCAGCGTGCCGTTCTGGATCAGCGCTGTGGCGATCGGCCCACGGCTCTTGTCCATCTCGGCCTCGATGATCGTGCCGACAGCCGGCGCGTTCGGGTTGGCCTTGAACTCCTGCAGGTCGGCCACCAGCAGGATCATTTCCAGCAGACCGTCGATATTGAGCTTTTGCTTGGCCGATACCTCAACCGAGGGCACGTCGCCGCCGAATTGTTCGACAATCACGTTGGCGTTGGCCAGCTGCTGGCGCACCCGGTCGGGGTTGGCGTTGAGCGAGTCGATCTTGTTGATCGCCACGATCATCGGCACGCCGGCGGCCTGCACGTGCGCAATTGCTTCCTGCGTCTGCGGCATCACGCCGTCGTCGGCGGCCACCACCAGGATCACGATATCGGTGACCTGGGCGCCGCGCGCGCGCATGGCGGTAAATGCCTCGTGGCCTGGCGTGTCGAGGAAGGTGATCTTGCGGCCGTGCACTTCGACCTGGTAGGCGCCGATGTGCTGGGTGATACCGCCGGCCTCGCCCTCGGCCACGCGCGACGAGCGTATCGCGTCGAGCAGCTTGGTCTTGCCGTGGTCGACGTGGCCCATGATCGTCACTACCGGCGGCCGTGCGCGCAAGTCGCCGCTGCGCTCGGCCGAAAGCACATCTTTGATGCTCTCGACGACGCCGGCCAGCTGGGGTGGGACATACTCGCTGGTTTCAATATTGAAGTCGGTCGCGATCAGCGCGGCGGTGTCATAGTCGATCTGCTGGTTGATATTCGCCAGCACGCCGAGCTTCAGCAGCGCTTTCAGAATATCCGACGCGCCGACGCCAGTCGCCTCAGAGAACTCGCGTACCGTCATAAGGCTAGGCAGCTCGACCGGGCCTTTGGGGCGCACTGGTGGGCGCGGCTGAACCGCCGGCCCGCGCGCGGGCAGGCCGCCGCGGCCTGGAGGGCCACTACGCCCGCCTGCGCCACCGCGTATGCCATTGCTACCGCCGCCCGGCCGGCCGCCACTACGCGTTGCGGTGGGTGGGCCGTCGATCTCGCTGCGTGCGTTGTCGTTGCGCGATGCGCCGCTACGCCCGCGCCCGCCGCGGCTGCGGTTCCCACCACCGCCACCGCCACCGCCGCCACCGCCGCCACCGCCAAAGCCGCCACCGCCGCCGCCAGGGCGACCACCGCCGCCACCGCCGCCGCCAGGGCGACCACCGCCGCCACCGCCGCCGCCAGGGCGACCACCGCCGCCACCACCGCCGCCACCGCCGCCGCCAGGGCGACCACCGCCGCCACCACCGCCGCCAGGGCGACCACCGCCGCCACCACCGCCGCCAGGGCGACCACCGCCGCCACCGCCGCCGCCAGGGCGACCACCGCCCATGCCGCTCATGGAATAGATTGCCGCTTGTGGCGGAAGGCTATGCGTGCCCGGCAGTATAATCTGTAGTTGATTCATCAAGTATCACTCCTTACCGCCGGATCACTCACCATACCACAAGCGTCCTCGAGAAGCTATGGGCCGGAACCTGTTTCGGCGGTTGCTGCTAGGTATAACGTACGCCCTAGGCGTACGCAGTTGAGCCACGCGTGCCGCATCGTTCTACTGCGCGGCTGCTGTGGGCGTCTGGTCGTGCGCAAGGCTCTGCGCGAAGCGTTCGAGTGTTTCGAGATCCTCCTGATGTAATGCTTCGACACGCAGCGCCCGCGCGAGCCCCTGGCGTTTGAGCGCCTGCTCCCAGCAGGCTGGCTGGTGGCACAGGTATGCGCCACGTCCAGCGCGCTTGCCGGTCGGGTCGAGCGCGACCCGGCCATTGGCATCGCGCACCAGCCGCAGCAGGCCGCGCTTGGTCTCCGAGCGCCGGCAAGCAACGCACATGCGCATTGGCACAGGTTTGGGGCGCGGCCCTGCTGATTTTTTCTTTGACTGTGCCATACATTTTGCCACAGGCGCGATGTATCGCGCCCAGAGTCTTAGTGACAGGACTTACGCAGTCGCCTGCGATATGAGCTTGTTCTGCCTGCGGCAGCATGGTACTGTACTTTCTTTTGTGCTCAGATTGTGGCGCTTTGCGCCACAATCTGAGCACCATCCATGAAAAAGTACCGCTCTGCCGAAGGCAAAAACGCGCACCGCGTAACTCCTGTTAGTGAAGCCCGCCTTACTCTTCGTCCTCGGCGTCGCCGGATGGCTCCTCGTTCTCCGAGAGCATATACGAGGCGATCAGCCGATCGTTGTTGTAGATATTCAGCTTCTGCAGCGTGGCGCGCAGCTGCACCGTCTCGCCGATCAGGTCGTCGCCAAGCGGGCCATAGCGGTTATTCAGGTACACCACCGTGCCATCCGAGCGCACCTTGCGCGACTCGACCTTCGCAGTCGCCAGCGCGGCCTCGGTGGCCAGCAGCTCGGCGTCGGCGGCATCGCGCGCCTCGGCTGCCGCGCGCTCTTCGTCCAGCAGCGCGCTGGCGCTCTTGATGTCGATGCGCCAGCCGCTCAGCTTAGCCGCCAGGCGCACATTCTGGCCCTCTTTGCCGATCGCCAGCGACAGCTGCTTGTCGGGCACGATCACCGTAGCGGCGTGCTCATCTTCGCGCAGCTGCACCTCGACAACCTGGGCCGGCGAGAGCGCGTTGGCGATGAACTCCTTTGGATCGGCCGACCACTGCACCACGTCGATCTTCTCGCCATTCAGCTCGTTCACGATATTCTGAATACGCACGCCGCGCATGCCCACGCACGAGCCAACCGGGTCGATGCCCTCCTGGCGCGCGGTGACGCCGACCTTGGTGCGCAGCCCCGGCTCGCGGGCGATCGACTTGATCTCGACCGTACCGTTGTAGATCTCGGGCACCTCCATCTCGAACAAGCGCATGATCAGCTGCTTGTGCGTGCGTGACGCGATCAGGCGTGGCCCGCGATCTTCGCGGCGGATCTCCATCAGGTAGACCTTCAGGCGCTGGCCGTGGTAGTAGCGGTCGCTGTCGACCTGCTCTTTAGGCGGCAGAATCGCCTCGGCCTTGCCCATCTCGAGGATGACGTTGCCTTTCGAGACGCGCTGCACCGTCGCGGTGACCAGCTCGCCCTCGCGATCCATATATTCGCCGTAGATATGCTCGCGCTCGACTTCTTTTATGCCCTGCAGAATGACCTGCTTGGCCGTCTGCGCTGCGATGCGTCCAAAATCGTTCGGCGTGCTCTCGACGACGATCGTCTCGCCGATTTCTACATCGGGCTTGGTGCGCTTCGCATCGACATAATCGATCTCAAACCGATCGTCGTATACCTCGTCGACAACCTGCTTCTCGGCGTACACGCGCGCCTGGCCGGTTTGCGGGTCGAGCTTGACCGAAACTTCTATCGGTGGCGGGTTATTGCCCAGCGTGCGGCGGTAGGCCGTCACCAGGGCCTTCTCCATCACTTCAATAATTGCTTCTTTGGGAATCCCACGCTCAGCCGCAATCTGCGAAATGGCCGCGTAAAACTCGTGTTTCATTGGTCCTCACCCTACCCTGTCAACACAAACTGCTGCTTCCGAGCGCCTGGTTCATACGGAACAATAGAAGAGGCAAATACCCAATCGAGGCCGCTTCGCTGCGCGCACGGCTCGTGACGCAACGACAGCAACCGAGTAGCTCGTGACAATAAGAAAAGTGGGGATACCCCACTTTTCGGCGAAATCCGTCTCGTGCGACCGTTAGTATACCATTATCAGGCTGCGCACGCAACCGCTATGGCGCGCTTGTTGGCGCTGGATAGGTGCCATCGGCGTTTGGCGCGGGGTAGCCCGCGTCGGCGGGCGCCGGGTATGGCGTGGCGGGCGCCTGCCCCGGCTGGCTGGCCGCGGTCGGCTGGCTAGGCGAGGCAGTGCCGCCCGCCGGCGCGCTCGGGCTGACATCGCAGGCCGCCAGTGTGGCGCCGAGCAGCAGCGCGCCCAGCAGCACTCGAGTTGGCTTCATATACGTGTGCTCCTTTGTTTGCCTGGTTCCGCTGGCATAGTAGCGAAGCGCGCGGGGCTTGTCAAGGCTCTAGCGCCGTAGCAAAGGCTTTAATAGCAGGGTCGTAGGGTAATAGTATACTTTTGTTACATGTCCGCTCGCGGAAACCAAACTAATCAAGCGTGTTTTTTGGCTTGACAATGCGGTAAACCGGCCATAGTATAACACCACTATCACTCACTATCTTCCACCAGCTACTTGCACGTTGGAACGTTACGGCGTTCGGACGCTGGGTAGTGCACGCTGCGTGTTCAGCTGCGTAGCGTGTGGGCACGGCGTTTTGGTGCCTAATGCAGTGAGGCCGATGTTGTCGATGACGACCGCGCAGCGCGATCTCCTACGGCTCCTGCTCGCCGCCGAACGGCCGGTGGGCGCCGCAGCGCTTGGCCGGCAGCTCCACCTGTCTCCGTGGCAAGTCCACTATGGCTTGCGCGAGATCAAATCGTGGCTCAACCGGCGCCACGCTACATTGCGCCACGCCCCAGGGGTCGGGGTGCAGGTGATCTGCTCGCCCGAGCAGCGCCAGCGGCTACTGGCCGACCTGGCGGCCCAGGCGCGCTTCCAGCTGGTACTCACCACCGAGCAGCGCCAGCAGCTGCTGGCGCTGGCGCTGCTGACAGCCATACAGCCGCTCACGCTCGCCGAGCTTCAGCAGAGCCTTGCGGTCGCGCGCACTACCGTGCTCAAGGATCTCGACGTAATCGAGCGATGCCTGGCACGCTTTGATCTAGCGATCGCGCGCCGCCAGCACCGCGGCTGCTGGGCCGAGGGCGACGAGCTGGCCAAGCGCCAGGCATTGGCGGCGCTGCTGTGGGGCGACGTACCATTCGACGCGCCAATTATGAGCGTCGCCGCCGACCGCGGGCTGGTGTTTGTGCTCGCGCACGACGCTGGGCTGCTGCCAATCGTCGGCCAGGCAAGCGCGCTGGTGCGCGAGTTGGATATGGCGGCCGCCTACGAGCTGATTGCGCTGGCCGAGGCCGATCTTGGCGGGCGCTTCTCGGACGAGGCGGTCGCACCGCTGGCGCTGGGCCTGGCGATACAGGCTCAGCGCGTGCGGGTGCGCCAGTATGTTGGTTGGGATGACGAAGCGCTCGGCTGGATCCAATCGCAGGCCGCCTGGCCGACGGCCGCGCGACACTGCGCGCGGCTGTGGCCCGATCTACCCGAGGGGCAGCGCGCCGCTGAGACCGCGCAGCTGGCGCTGCTGCTGCTTACGAGCGCGCGCGACGAGCCCTGGCCGGGCGACCGAACGGCGGCGACCGGCACGCTGGTCGACCAGCTTCAGGCGCACATTGCCGCGGCCTACGCGGCGCCTGAGCTGACGCGCGACCAGCTGCTGCGTGATGGGCTTGAAGCCTTAATTCCACCCGCGTGTGTGCGCCAGCGCTTCCGCCTGTGGGCGCCACCCAAAACCATCGCCGATATTCACACCGAGCGCTACGCCGACGAGCGGGCTGTCGCCGCGCAGCTGGCCGAGGAAATTGAGCGTGCCAGCGGCGCGGGCCTGCCGCCCGACACGATCGACGAGCTGGTGCTGCTGCTGCGCGCGGCGGTGGTGCGCGCGCGGCCTGAGCAGTCGCGACATGTGCTGGTAGTATGCCCCAGCGGGATGGCCACTACCCAGCTGCTGGTGGCGCGGCTGCGGGCGCGTTTCCCGCGTCTTGGGACTTTTGAGGTGCTCCCAATGCGCGAGCTGACCGCTGCGCGCGCGGCCGGGGCCGACCTGATCATCACGACGGTGCCCCTGGTGCTGCCTGAGCCGGCCTTGGTCGACATCATACACGTACACCCGATGCTACGGCCCGACGATATCGCCGCGCTG
Organism: Kouleothrix sp.; assembly: GCF_046328425.1. Classification (NCBI taxonomy): domain Bacteria; kingdom Bacillati; phylum Chloroflexota; class Chloroflexia; order Chloroflexales; family Roseiflexaceae; genus Kouleothrix; species Kouleothrix sp. The sequence continues at coordinate 54,026 of NZ_JAXLWP010000008.1, read as the reverse complement.
ACACAGTGGATGGCCTGAGCGTTAGCACATGTAGGAGTTACGCACTTGATCCTTCTGTGTGCGGTTTTTCCGCGCGGAGCGCGGAAAAACCGCACACGATACGGAGCATAGTACCGCTCTGCCGAAGGCTGAGCGCGCCAACTGCCTAAGTCCTAAAATAGTTCAATTTTGCCACAATGAAGATTGTAAAAAAGAGATCAATAAAGTGTTCTTTAAGGCTTGACAAAGCTATATACCAAATGTACCATTGCACGCACAAGCTACTCACTACCTAAGTTTATATCAGCCATCGACGATAGGCCGCTTGCCCGCTTGGCGGGGGTGGTGCTGCTCGGCTCTCAGGGCGCCGCTGGTGTGCGGGCCTAGCTGACGCGTGCCTAAAAGCACGCGACATAGAGATGGCTGATCCTGCGGGAGCGCTGGCTCCAGCGCGCGACGACCCGGGACGTCGCCGCGCCGGATTCCTGCGCCCATGGTTTATCAACGGCGATTGATCCACAACGATTTCAAAGGAGAAACCCAACATGCGACAGCGAGTCCAAAGCTTCGGCAGCTTCTTGGCAGCAATGGTGGTGCCGAATATCGGCGCATTTATCGCATGGGGCTTGATCACAGCCCTGTTTATCCCGGTTGGATGGATACCTAACGAAGGTTTCGCCAAGCTCGTCGGCCCGATGATCAACTACCTGCTACCGATTCTGATCGGCTACACTGGCGGCAAGCTGATCTACGACCAGCGTGGCGGTGTCGTCGGCGCGGCAGCCACTATGGGCGTAATCGTCGGCGCGGACATCCCGATGTTTCTCGGTGCGATGATCATGGGCCCAGTCGGCGGCTACCTGATGAAGAAAATCGACGAATTTCTTGAAGACAAGATCCCGGTCGGCTTTGAGCTGCTGATCAACAACTTCTCGGCTGGCTTCCTGGTGGTTGCCCTGGTGCTGATCGCCAATGTGATCATCGGCCCGGTGGTGCAAGCATTCAGCAACGTGCTGGGTGCGGGTGTGGACTTCCTGATCGCCTCGCGGCTGCTGCCAGTGGCCGACATCATTATCGAGCCGGCCAAGGTGCTGTTTCTCAATAATGCGATCAACCATGGTATTCTCGCCCCGCTGGGTGTGGCCGAAGTTGCCAAGAGCGGCAAGGCGATCCACTTCATGCTCGAAAGCAACCCAGGGCCAGGCCTGGGCCTGCTGCTGGCCTACTGGTTCGCCGGCAAGGGCAACCTGAAGCTGTCGGCCCCTGGCGCGGCGATCATCCATTTCCTGGGCGGCATCCACGAAATCTACTTCCCCTACATCCTGGCGCACCCGGTCATGATTATCGCGATGTGGGCCGGCGGCATTCTGGCCGACCTCTGGTTCGTCATCACTGGCGCCGGCGTCGTTGCCACCCCAGCCCCTGGCTCGATCTTCGCATACCTGGCGGTGATCCCGCGCGGCGAGTACATCCCAGTGCTGGGCGGCGTACTGATCGGGATTGTCGCGTCGTTCATCGCCGGAACCGCCATCCTGCGGCTGTTCCCACTCCCCGCCGCGAGCGAGGATGGCGAGGAAATAACCGAGGTTGACCCCGCGGTTGTGCCAGCCTAGTGCCGAATCATCCACAGATTACGCAGATTGCACAGATTGTATTCGGTATCGGAAAGCTCGATCTGGTTAATCTGCGTAATCTGTGTAATCTGTGGCCATGCGATACCCTGTGAAAGGAGCCAGCAATGGCAGCATCGATATCTGCGGCGAACGTCGACACGATTATCTTCGCTTGCGAGGCCGGGATCGGCTCTAGCTTGATGGGTGTCAACGCGCTCAAGAAGAAGTTGAAGCAGGCTAATATCAGCGTAAATGTTATTCATAAGCCCGTACGTGCAGTGCCGCCCAACGCGAAGGTTGTGGTGGCTCACAAGGGGCTGGCCAAGCTCGCGCGCGAGCAAGCACCTGGCGCAGTGGTGATCGCGTTCTCACAGTTCCTGAACGACCCGGTGTTCGACCGCCTGGTGAATGTGCTCAAAACCGGTGGCGAGATTGGGGAGGGGATGTAAGGCTATGTCGATCATTTCGCTTCAGACAGTGCGGCTTGGCGCCACCGCCAGCGATAAGCAGGATGCGATTCGCCAGGCTGGCGATCTGCTTGTTGGCGCCGGCTGCGTTGCCCCGGCGTATGTACAGGGCATGCTGGCGCGCGAGCAGACGATGTCGACCTATATTGGCAATGGCGTGGCCATCCCGCATGGGCAGCACGAGAACTTGGGCGAGGTGCATTGCACCGGCATCTCGGTGCTACAGCTGCCGAATGGTGTCGAGTGGGAGCCTGGCGAGATGGCGTACCTGGTGATCGGAATTGCGGCGAATGCCGACGAGCATGTTGGAGTGCTGGCCAACCTAGCCGAAGTGATCGAGGATGAGGACGCGGCTGCGGCGCTGGCACAGACCACCGACGCCGAGCAGATCGTCGAGAGGCTTGGCCGCGCCCGCGAGGCTGAGGCCTAGGGCCAATAGCATTTCAGATACCGCTGTGATGAGGCCTTGCCACAAAGGCGCGAAGGCTTCGAAATGTCATCAGCGCTTCGAGTCTTCACGTCTTTGTTGCTAGTTGAAAGATACAAGGCCAGGCTACCTCAATGCTGCTGGCGGTGCCACAAGGAAGTGTGTTATGCAACAGCTCAATCTCGTGATCCACAACGCCACTGGGCTGCACGCCCGCCCGGCCCGCGCGTTTGTCGATCTCGCCAAGCAGTTCCGGTCGACGATCAAGATCCGCCACGGCGAGAAGCAGGTCAATGCCAAGAGCTTGATCTCGGTGCTGACTCTTGGGGTCCGGCGTGGCGAGCAGATCGTCGTCGATGTCAGCGGCGACGACGAGGAGCATGCTGCGGCGGCGATCGTGGCCGCGGTGCGTGATGGCCTCGGCGAGGGGCCAGATGCTGGCGAGCATGCTGCGATCACACCAGCAGTACCCGCCCCGACCGCGCCGGCGCACCAACAACCGGCAGGGGCTGGCGCCGTGATCCAGGGCATCGCCGGCGCGCCCGGGATCGCAATCGGCCCGGTCTTCCGGTTCGAGCGCATCTATGTCGAGGTGCGCGAGCGCTTTGCCGGAGTCGACAAGGAGCACGCGCGCCTGCAGAGCGCCCTGGAAGCGGCGCAGCACCAGCTGAATACGCTCCACGCCGAGGTAGCACAGCGTGCCGACGCCAGCGAGGCTGCGATCTTCCAGGTTCACCACGAGATTCTTTCCGACCCCGGCCTGATCGACGCGGTGCGCGCAGCGATCGCCGACGGGCGCAGCGCAGCCGAGGCCTGGCAGATCGCCACCGCCGAGCATGCGGCTGAGCTGGCCGAACTTTCCGACGCGCTGCTGGCCGAGCGAGCCGCCGACATTCGCGATGTTGGCGCCCGGGTGCTGCGGCTGCTGACCGGCGCCGGAGATGCGGCGCCCGCGCTCCCCGACGAGTCGGTGATCGTCGTGGCCAACGACCTCACGCCCTCGGAGACGGTAGCGCTCGATCCGCAGCGCGTGCTTGGTTTCTGCACCGCCGTGGGCGGCCCCAACGCCCACACAGCCATCCTGGCGCGCGCGTTGGGCCTGCCTGCCATTGTCAGCGCAGGCGCCGGCGTGCTGGAACTGGCCGCTGGTACGCAGGTGATCCTCGACGGTGGAACCGGCATGCTAACCGTTAGCCCCAGCGCTGATCTGATCGCCGATGCACGGGCGGCTCAGCGGCGCCAGCAGCAGCAGCGCGCCGACGCTGCTCGCTCGGCGGCCGAGCCGGCGGTCACCGCCGACGGCCACCGTGTCGAGATTGTCGCCAATATTGGCGGCGCCGACGAGGCCGGCCCGGCGGTGGAAGGTGGCGCAGAGGGAGTCGGGCTGTTCCGCACCGAGGTGATCTTTCTCGATCCCAAGCGCGTGACCGAGCCAACCGAGGAGGAGCAGTTCGCGATCTACCGCGACGTCGCCAAAGCATTTGGTGGCCAGCCGGTGATCATCCGCACGCTCGACATCGGCGGCGATAAAGAGGTAGCCTACCTCGATCTACCGCGCGAAGACAACCCGTTTCTCGGTGTACGCGGCCTGCGCCTGTGCCTGGAGCACCCTGATCTGTTTCGAACGCAGCTGCGCGCCATTCTACGCGCGGCCTCGTTCGGCAAGCTGCGGATCATGTTCCCGATGGTCGCGGACATTGGCGAGCTGCGCACGGCTCGCGCGATCGTCGAGCAGCTACGCGCCGAGCTAGGCGCGCCGCCCGTCGAGGTTGGCATCATGATCGAGGTGCCCTCGGCCGCGCTAATGGCCGACGTGCTGGCGCGCGAGGCCGACTTCTTCTCGATCGGCACCAACGACCTGACTCAGTATACCCTAGCGATGGATCGCATGCACCCAACGCTGGCAAGCCAGGCCGACGACCTGCACCCGGCGGTGCTGCGGCTGATCGCCAAGACAGTCGAGGGCGCGCACGCGGCCGGCAAGTGGGTTGGCGTATGCGGCAATCTCGGCTCAAAACCGCAGGCGGTGCCCATCCTGGTAGGTTTGGGTGTCGACGAGCTGAGCATCGCGATCAAAGATATCCCGCTTGTAAAAGCACAGATCCGCACGCTGACGCTCGCGCAGTGTCAGGAGCGTGCCCGGCAGGCGCTCCAGTGCGCTACTGCCGCCGAGGTGCGCGCAGGAGAATGACCCATGCCAAAAGCATTTGATCTCTACCAGTCGCCCGATGCGCCAGTCTCCGACACGGCGCTGACGTGGAATATGTATGGCCCAGGCGTCGAGAGCGTCGGCCGAGACGGCAGGCCCGAGCAGGCGCCGGTGCCCGAGCCGGGCGACGACCAGCTGCTGGTGCGCGTTGACGCCGTCGGGATGTGCTTCTCCGACGTGAAGCTGATCCAGCAGGGCGGCAAGCATCCCAAGCTGTACAACCGCGATCTGGCGACCGAGCCGACGCGCCTGGGCCACGAGGCTGCCCTGACGGTGCTTCGCGTCGGCAAGAACTTGCGCGGCCAGTACAGCCCCGGCCAGCGCCTAGCAATGCAGCCGGACATCTATCAGCAGGGCAAGAGCACCGCCTACGGCTACACCATCCCCGGCGGCCTAATCCAGTTCCACCTGATCGGCCCAGAAGTCCTCAGCGCCGACGACGGCGCGTATGTGCTGCCGGTCGCTGAGGGCCTGGGCTACGCCGAGACCGCGCTGACCGAGCCATGGGCCTGCGTGGAAGGTGCCTACACCCAGCGCCGGCGCCTAACGCCAAAGGTGGGCGGGGCAATGTGGATCGTCGGGCACAAGAACGATCCAACCGTCTACACCTTCTCTGACGGGCTTAACGCGCCTGCGACGATCATTCTCACCGACGTGCCAGCGCACCTGCGCGCGCTGGTCGAGCGCGAGACAACCGCGCGGGTCGAGATTCGCGATGGCCTCAGCCCGAGCGACTACTCGGCGCTGAGCGAAGAGCTTACCGGCGGGCGAGGCTTCGACGACGTTGTGGTGCTCGATCCGCATTCAGCCGAGCAGGTTGCCGCGGCGGCTAAGCTGATCGCGCGGCGCGGCACCTTCAACTTGGTTGGGCAGGCACCGCTGGATGGCAACCCGCTGATCGACGTGGGGCGGCTGCACTACGATTACACCGCCTATGTCGGCAGCCCGGGGCCCGATATCGCCGCCAGCTATGGCGAGGCCCGCAACCGCGCCGAGCTACAGCCTGGCGGTGTGGCGGTATTTGTCGGCGCGGGTGGCCCGATGGGCCAGATGCACGTCCAGCGCGCGATCGAGCTGCCCAACGGCCCGCGCACGGTGATTGCCACTGATGTGAACGACGCCCGGCTGGCCACGCTGGAGCGCATGTTCGCTGGATTGGCCGAGGAGCGCGACCGGCGCCTGGTGATTGCGAATACCGCACAGCCCGGTAATTCGCTGCGCGAGCTGGTGATGCGCGAGACAGATGGAGAAGGCGCCGACGATGTGATCGTCAGCGTTCCCTCGGCTGCGCTCATGGCCGAGGCCGCCGCCGTGCTGGGGCCAAGCGGGATGCTGGTACTGTTCGCAGGCGTGCCCAATGGCACCTACGCGCCGCTAAATGTGAGCAATGTTTATTTACATAATGCGCAATTCACCGGCACTTCGGGCTCGCGCCTGAGCGACCAGCAGCTGGTGATCGACAAGACCATCGCCGGCGCGCTTTCGCCGAACCGCTCAGTCGCCGCAATTGGCGGGATGGAGGCGGCGCAGGAGGCGCTCCGCGCGCTGATGGAAGGGCGCTACCCCGGTAAGGTGGTGGTTTTCCCACAGGCGAGCGGACTGCCTTTGATTGGTCTGCCGGAGCTGAAAGAGCGCTTTCCCGACGTGGCGGCCAAGCTTGGTCCGAATGACCAATGGACTGCCGAGGCCGAGCAGGCCCTGATTGAGCGCTTCTGGAAACCATGATCTACACTGTCACGCTGAACCCGGCGCTTGACCGCGAGCTGACCGTGCCTGCGCTGGAGTACGACGAGGTGCTGCGCGCAACCAGCTCGCGGATCGACTGTGGTGGCAAAGGCTTCAACGTATCGCGGATGCTCGCCGCGCTTGGCACACCCAGCGTCGCGCTTGGGTTCGCGGGCGGGCGCACCGGCGATACTCTGCGCGAGGGACTTGAGGCGATTGGAATTACGCCAGACTTTGTTGCGATCGCTGGCGAGACGCGTACCAACATCAGCATCGTTCCACACGACCATGCGCGCCATATCAAGGTCAACGAGCCTGGGCCGACGATCGCGGATGCCGAGCGGGCAGCCCTGGTTGAACGGGTTCGCACTTTGGCCCGCCCAGGCGATTGGTGGGTTCTGGCGGGTAGTCTGCCGCCCGGGCTGCCACCCAGCTTTTATGCAGATTTAATCGACATAATAAAGGAACTGAACGGCCAGGTATTACTGGACACTAGCGGTGAAGCGCTACAGGTGAGCTGCGCCGCACGGCCATTCTTGGTCAAGCCCAACGGCTACGAGGCCAGCCAGCTCACCGGGCGGCCAGTGAACACCCCGGCCGAGGCGCTGGCGGCGGCGCGGGCGCTGGATGGGATCGAGCAGGTAGTTGTGTCACTTGGCGCCGCCGGGGCGCTGCTGGTGACGGGCGGGCGCGGGTGGCTAGCTACACCTCCACCGATCGAGCAGCGCAATCCGATCGGCGCAGGCGACTCGCTGGTAGGTGGCTTGGTGTGGGGGCTCAGCCAGGGCCAGACACCTGCCGAGGTGCTGCGCTGGGCGGTGGCTTGTGGCGCTGCTACGGCCGCCCACGATGGCACCGCAGTCGGTACGCGCGACGAAGTGACGCGGCTTGCGGCGCAGGTCGCAATCGATCAGCTAGACTAAAGAACCAGGGTTTGAGTACGCTCAAACCCTGGTTCTTTGTTCTAAAGCAACATTACATCACTAATGTTGCTTTGAATGAAACTCTTACCAGGCTCTCATTCTGAGCACGGCTGCGCAGGCTATAATCGTAGAACTTACGCATCGGTGCGCGGTTTTTCCAAGCTCTGCGTGGAAAAACCGCGCACATACGTAGAAGGAGGAGAATCATGCCCCGCAGCCGCCGCGAGGTCGCCGTAGCGCAGCTGAGCCAGATGCAGCGCTACCTAGGCGAAGAAATGTATGAAGACTACCAAGAAGGGCTGATGACGCGCCGCGAGATGTTGCGCCGCGTGCTCGGGATCTGCGGCGGGGCTGCCGCCGCCGCAGCGCTGCTTGCTGCCTGCGGCGATGCCCGCGGTGCGGCCACGCCCCTGCCTGCGCCTACCAATGGCGCTACGGCGCCCACAACCGCGCCCACGGCAAACCCCACGCCAGCTACGTCGAGCGCGCCAACCAGCCACCCCGCCGCCACTTCCCAACCAGCGCCTAACAGCTCTGCGCCACTCGCCGTAGCCGCCGACGACCCGGCAGTGCGCGCCGAGGAGGTACGCATACCCGGCGATGCGCCACTGAGCAGCTACCTGGCGCGCCCAAGCGCCGCCGGCAGCTACCCAGGCGTAGTGGTGATCCACGAGAATCGCGGCCTGACCGACCACATCCGCGACGTAGCCCGCCGCGTCGCAAAAGCCGGCTATATCGCCATCGCGCCAGACCTGGCCTCGCGCGCGGGCGGCACGGCCAAGCTGGGCAGCCAGATCCAAGCCTTTTTTGCCAACGCAAAGCCCGACGAGCTGGTGGCCGATCTTAATGCGGCAGTCGCCTTTCTCGATCAGCAGCCCGACATTATGTCGGGTAAACATGGCGTGGTAGGCTTCTGCTTTGGCGGCGCATACACTCTGCGCCTGGCCGCAGCCAACCCAACCATCGCGGCGGCAGTGTGCTACTACGGCGTCACACCCGACCCGGCCAGCCAGATGGCTGCGACCAACGCGGCGATTCTCGGCCAGTACGGCGGCAACGACCAGCGCGTCAACAGCACGATCCCGGCGCTCGAGCGGGCTATGGAGAGCGCCGGCAAGACCTACGAGAAGCGTGTGTACGACGGCGCCAACCACGCCTTCAACAACGACACCGGCCCAAACTATAACCAGGACGCGGCAGCAGCGGCCTGGAAAGACACGCTGGCCTGGTTCGAGAAGTATCTCAAAGCCTAGGCACGACCCACCAGGTCTTCGGCCAGCGCTGCGGCGCACTTCTCGCCGCTGATCATCGCGGCGTTCAGGCTGCTGGCCTCGGTGAACTCGGCGGCGAAGTACAGCCCGGCCTGGCCGCTGCGGTTGTCGGGCAGGCCGGGGTGGCTGCCGGGCGCCTGGCCAAACTGCGCGAAAGGGATGCGGTAGAGCCGGAGCGGCTGGTAGCCTGCTAGCGCGGCCTGCGCCGTTATGTCACCTTCAACCATTGCGTGCAGATCGCGCAGGCCGCGCCGGAACAGCTCGTGGTCGCTCAGGTCGGGCACGCCGATCACTGTCGCGCCCAATAGGTGCTTGCCGGGCGGCGCATACGAAGGCGCCACGTTCGTCAGCAGCTGCGCATTGTTCACAAACGCGTCGGGCGCGGGGTTCAGCAGCAGCTTGGCGCCCGCGTACAGCGGCTGGTCGCCGGCATAGTAGAGCGCGATGGTGCCACGCGCCTGCGAAGGCATTGGCAAGCCGCTCAGCCGTGCTGCCTCGGGCGCGGGCGTCGCCAGCACCACTGCGTCGGCGCGTAGCTCTTCTCCATTATGTAACCTTACACCAACGACCCGCTCGCCATCGCGTAGCAGCGCCGTCGCCGGCGTGTTCAGCAGCACGCGGCCGGCGGCAAGCAGCGGAGCGGCCAGCTGCGCGCTGATTGCGCCCATGCCGCCGGCCGGCAGGCAGGCGCGGCCATCGGCCAGCATCTTGAAGTCGAACTTGAGGCATTTGGCGCTTGTGGCGAGTGCGCGGTCGAACAGCACGCCACCGTAGAACGGGCGGAAGAACAGGTCGATCGTAGCATCGCTGAAGCCACACTCGCGCAGAAACTCGTAGCTCGGCTGATCGGAGCCGTCCAGCATCTCGTCGATCGTCTGCCCGCGCAGGCTTGTCGCAAGCCGCAGCGTGCGCAGCTTATCGAGCGGCGAGATCGCCGGCGTCACTGCCGCCGCCAGCCGATCGCGCCACGCCGGATCGCGCAGCGGGTCGGTCAGCACCACGCGCCGCCCAGGCAGGCAGATGATCGCGCCAGGGTCGAAGGCCCGCAAATCAAGCGCGGCCAGATCGAGCTGGCGCAGCGCAGCGGGGTAAGCGTCGAACAGCACCTGGAAGCCCCGGTCGAAGGTGTAGCCGTCGGCGTAATCGCTGCGTACGCGCCCGCCCACGCCATCGGATGCCTCGAAAATTGTTATGTCAATCTTCCAGCGCGCCAGCATGCGCGCGCACGCCAGGCCAGCCAGCCCGGCGCCAACGATTAGTATGTGCATAGATCCTTCTCACAACACTGCTCCCGGCGCCATGATACCCTGTACCGCGCCGGTTTCGCAAGCGCGCGCGCTAGCCGCGAACGCGCCGGCGCAGCTTCAGCAGCAGCACTGTGCCGAGGATCAGCGTCTCGGCCGAGGCGGTAATCGCAAAGGCCGCCGGAATTGCGATAACGCCGATCTGGCCGACCAGCAGCGCGAGCAGCAGCCAGCGGCCGGCGATCTGCAGGGCGTTCGTCGCAAGCGGCGTCCGGGTATCATCGAGCGCAATCAGGCCGCGGGTTATCACCTCGGTGGCCACATAGAACGGCAGCGCGACCGCGTAGACCACGAGCACCTGGTACGTCAGCGTGCCGGCGGCGGCGTCGAACTTACCGCGCTCGAACAGAATGCGAACGACGGTGCGGCCGAGCGCTATCAGCGCCAGCAGAGCCGGGATGGCCAGCGCCACCACCGCGCCAAGCGATCGCAGCAGCGTGCGGCGCATGGGCAGCCATTCGCCGGCGGCGGCGTGCCCGGCCAATCGCGGAAACGCCGACTGGCCTACCGCCTGGCCAAGCAGCGCGATCGGCAGCCCTACGAGCAGCCAGGCGTTCTGAATGGCCGGCAGACCGGCCAGCTCGGGCGCTTTGGAGGCAAACGCGGTATCGAGGATGAAACCGGCGTAGTTCACGCCTACCGAGAGGCCGTTGGGTATAAGCAGCCGCAGCACCTCGCGCAGCCGCTGGTCGGCCAGGTCGAGCCGCAGTCGCAGGCCGCTGCCGCGCTGGCCTAGCCCAGGCAGCAGGATCAGCACCTGCAGCACTGCGCCGGCCACCACACCCAGCGTTGGACCATAGATCCCCAGGCTCGGGATGAAGCGCGCCGCCACAATGCCGGCGATCAGCGTGATATTGTGGCTCGCGACCGACAGCGCGGTGAGCAGGAACTGGTTGCGGCTGTTCAGCACGGCCGTGGCAACGCTGCCGATCGCCAGGATCAATGGCTGCAGCAGCATCACCCGCGTGAGCGCAATCGTCAAGCTGCTGGTGGGCGTGTCGAAGCCCGGCGCGAGCAGGTTGGTCACAAAGAATGGCGTGAAGACTTCGCCGACGGCCACCACCGCCGCGAACACCAGCAGCAGGGCCGAAAGCACCTGGCTGGTGAGCCGCCAGCCGGCTTCGGCGCCATCCTGCTGGATTGTGCGGAGCAGCACCGGGATCATGGCGCTCGAAAGCGCCCCGCCGGCGATCAGGCTGAATAGCGTGTCGGGCAGGCGAAACGCCGCATAGTAGGCGCTGGCCTCGGCGCCCGCGCCAAACGCGGCGTTGAACAGCACCTGCCGCACCGCGCCCAGTGCCGCCGAGACAAAGAACGAGGCCATGAGAATAAAGGTCGCTTCGGCAATGCTGAACTCGCGCGTCAGCAGCCCGGCCAGCCGCAGGCGCGGCAGGCGCGGCAGCACTGGCCGGCGGGCAGCGCCTGCCGGCGCAGCGCGCACGCTCTCGAGCACATCGCTGGCCTGTGCCGCGCCCATCCAGGCGCTCTCGGCCAGGGCGGTGTAGCCGCCCAGCACCATGTTTGGGGTGTCGCCGCCAGGCTGGTGAACCGCCTGCCCGCCTAACGCAAGAGCCATCGCTTGCCTCCTGTGTATATATGCGTGTTGGCGGTATTCTACGCGGCAGGTCTTGCTGCGCTCGTAGCGCGCTCGTACAGCAGCCTGCTACGTGGCCGCCGGCCGCCCGGCAACCAGGCGCTCGTAGTTCAGGCGAAACAGCGCCAGCACCGGCGCGAGGTCGTCGCCGCCACGAATGAAGTAGCTGACCCAGCCGGTGTCGGGCAGGATGTGGTGCGCCTGCGCGCGGCCAGCGGCAACCAGCTCGTCGCGGATTTTGCGCGGGAATGGCAGATCGGCCAGGTAGCTGCCGTGCAGGTGCCCGATCTCGTGGTTGTTGACGTGAAACTCGACCCCGCCAAAGCGGTGTGGCTGCGCGCTGACGCCTGGCCACGCCAGCAGCGTGCGCTCGATCGTTGTGGCAATTGTCTCCATACGTAGCCCTCGTACTCGTATCGCCGAACGGTTTTATCATAAACTGTTCGCGTACCAGGGCAAGCTGTTCAAAGGGACAGGAACAGCACGGCGCGGCGAGCTGAATAGCAGCTCGCCGCGCCTGTGGCTACGATTGCTTTGACGGTTTAGGGCTTACGCAGCTGGCGCGCTCAGCCTTCGTCAGAGGTGAACAAGTCATGCTGCCGCAGGCTCAATTGCGTACCGTTACACTCTGGCTATGCGAAGGCCTGCCCGGCAAAGCCGGGCAGGCCTTCGCATAGCCAAAGTTCGGATGTGGTACTAGATCTTGCTGCGCGCCTTGTCCCAGGCGTAGCGCACCGAGTCCTTGAAGCGATCCCAGGTGCCGGGGTTGCGCTCTTCCCAGCGCGTGCGCGCATCGCTCTCGATCGTGCCCCAGTCGCGGCCCTGGTAGGCCGGGTCGTTGGCCAGGTTGTAGCCGTAGCGATACACCGGCAGGTACTGGTCGTATGAGTAGCCGCTGCTGGTGCCATAGCTCTGGTAGTGCGTGCGGAAGTCGCTGTCGTAGCCACGGAAGCGATCCTCGGCGCTCTCGCCGACGGTGTCGCCCACGGCGCCAGTGACCGCGCCCGCAGCTGCGCCGGCAAGGCCGCCCGCCACGGTGCCGATCGGCCCGCCAACCGAGCCCATAGCCGCGCCGGTAGCAGCGCCCGCAACCGTGCCGCCGACAGTGCCGACCTTGCTGCTTTCCTGCCAGTTCGAGCCGGCCTCGTCGCGCACTTGGCGCGCGCGGTCGCCGGTATCATAATCGGCCTGGCCGCGCCGCGAGCCGATCGCGTCGGCGTCGTTCCAGCTCGACGAGCCGCTCGAGCCAACCGCGCGCTCGTTCCAGCTGGTGTCGGTGTCGGTGCCTTCCTCGGCCTTCTTGCCGGCGGTGTCGCCCGCAGCGCCAGCCACCGCGCCGGCCACTGCGCCGGCCGCGCCGCCGACAACCGTGCCGACCGGGCCGCCAACCGAGCCCATCGCCGCGCCGGTGGCCGCACCCGCAACCGTACCACCAGCGGTGCCGACCTTGCTGCTGCGCTCCCAGGCATTATCGCCAGTGGTGTCGTCGTTGGGGTTGAAGCCCGTCCAGCCGCTGGAGCGCCAGTCGCTGCCGCGCCGCTCGACGTCCACCGCGCCAGCGCTGGTCATGATATCGTAGGCCTGCTGCGCCATCTCGTCCGAGCTCTTGACCATCACCAGCGTGCCGCCGCGACGCACACCCTCGGCATAGAAGCCGGCATCCTCCTCGGGAATGCCCGCGCCGACCAGCGCGCCAATAATGCCGCCAGCCGCCGCGCCGATGCCCGCGCCGACCAGCGTGCTAGCGCCGGCTGCGCCGAGCGCTGCCGCCAGCGGGCCTGCCGCCAGCACCGGGCCGATCCCTGGGATGGCCAGCGCGCCAACGCCCACCAGCAGGCCCAGCACGCCGCCGAGCACACCGCCACCGACCGCGCCAGCGCCGGCGCCTTCGGCCGTTGCGCTGCCGGCTGTGTCGGAGGTAGTGCCATCGCGGTTATTTGCCAGGATGCTGATGTCTTCGCGCGTAAAGCCACCATTCACGAGGCTTTGTACCACATTCTGCGCCTCGGCGGCGGTATCGAACAAACCAACAACTGTCTTAGCCATTGAAGTTTCCTCCTTGACGATCCGTGCTCTCAACCGCAGTGTGAGAGCCTTCGGTGCGGGCGCCGGCCGCAGCCGGCGCGGCGCGCTGATCGCTCGCAGCTATGGCTGCGATGTCTTGGAGGAGCAGTGAAGCAGGATCGGTGCCACGGGTGAACACCCCGGCTTATGTCTCGCGCTGCGCGGCCAGGCCGGCGCGATCGAGCAGCGTGATCATGCCGCGATCGAGGCGTATCAACCCCTGGCTCTCAAATACTTTGAGCGCGCGCCCGATCATCTCGCGCACGGTTCCCAGCCGCGCAGCCATCTCGGCCTGGGTCAGCGGCGGGGGCGCCGCGCCGCGCTCGGCTGCCTCGGCCTGCTCGAGCAGCAGCCCGGCCAGGCGGCCCTGCACGCTATGCAGCGCCAGATCGTCGACGAGGTTCACCAGGTGGCGCAGCCTGCCGGTGAAATCGCGCAGCAGCGCCAGCGCGATGCTGGGGTAGCGCTCGACCGCCTCCAGCAGGGCATCGCGCGGCAGCGCCAGCAGGGTCACGTCGGTCAGCGCCTCGGCGTTGGCCGGGCAGGGGCCGCCATCGAACATCGGCACAGTATTGAAGTGCCCGCCTGGGCCGATCACATTCAGCACCTGCTCGCGCCCGCCCAGGCCAATCCGCGCGATCTTCACGCGGCCCCGCGCCACCACATACATCGCCTCGGGGGTGTCGCCTTCGAGCTGGATCAGCGTACCGGCCGGCCGCTGAATAGGCCCGGCCAGCGTAGCCAGCGCGGCCAGCGCGGGCATGGGCAGATCCGCGCAAAAGCCGGCCTGTCGAAGCTGAGCGATCCGTTCTTCGAGCATAGATCCACCCGAACTACGAGCCTATAGCCAAGCGCAGTAAGAATACCATAGATAACGTGCGATTGATGCAGTTGCCCAACGATACCTCGGGCACCTCGGCAAGCAGCCGTGAGCGCCATACCCAATTCGCGCAGCAACAGCTGCCCGGCGCGCCAGGGCGATCGTGAAGATTCGACAACTCTGGCGCATACACACGGCCAAGCGACAAAAGTCGCTTCCCCGGCAGGGCTTACTCGCTAAGCTGAAGCTATCGACGCGGCGGCAGAACAGCCGCCCAACGAAGGCAAGGAGGAAGCCTTATGAAACGCTCGCTCGCACTGCTCGCACTGCTTGGCACGCTACTGTTGGCTAGCTGCGGCGGCACGCCCGCTACCACGCCACTGCGCGCCGCCCGCGCCGACGCGCCCACCCAGCCGGCTGCCCAGCCAGCCAGCAATGCGCCGGCCGCTCCCGCCGCCACCAGCGATGTGCTCGGCGCACTCGAGATCAAGGCCGTCGACCTGGGCTTCCAGCCGGCCTCGCTGAATATCGCCAAGCCGGGCCGCTACACCGTCAAGTTCACCAACGACGGCGCGATCCCGCACGATGTTACCTTCCCGAATGGCACCAAGCTGGTGGCCAACCCCAAAGAAACCAAGTCGACCGATGTCGACGTGCCGGCCAGCGGCCTGAGCTTTATCTGCTCGGTGCCCGGCCACAGCGACGCGGGCATGAAGGGCACGATATCGGTTGCCGGCAGCACCGCCGGCGGCCACAACGCCGACGACCACGGCGGCCCGCCGCCCACCACCGACGTGCAGCCCGACGCGAATGCCCCGGACTATACGCCCTACGACGCCGCTGCGCCCGCCGCGCTTGCCGGCGCCACCCACGACATCGACCTGGTGGTCGAAGAAAAAGACATGACCGTCGCCAAAGGCTTTGTGCAGCATGTCTGGACGTTCAACGGCACAGTGCCCGGCCCGGTGCTCCGTGTCAAAGTCGGCGACACGGTGCGCATTCACCTGAAGAACCCGGCCACCAACCAGCTCGCGCACTCGGTCGACTTCCACGCCAGCCAGGTGGCCTGGAACGACGAGATGACCTCGATCAACCCCGGCGAAGAAAAGCTCTACGAGTGGAAAGCCGAGTATGCCGGCGTGTGGATGTACCACTGCGGAACCGCACCGGCGCTGCACCATATCGCCAACGGCATGTACGGCATGGTGATCGTCGAGCCTGCGGATGGCCTGCCGCGCGTAGATAAAGAATTCGCGATCGTGCAAAGCGAGTGGTACCTCGGCCCGCAAGGCCAGCCGGCCAGCCTCACCAAAGCCTCGGCCAGCGCGGCCGCCCCCGATTATGTCGTGTTCAACGGTGTGGCCAACCAGTACAAGGACAACCCGATCAAAATCGGCACCGGCGAAAAAGTGCGGCTGTTCGTGCTGAACGCCGGCCCAAGCGTCGACAGCTCGTTCCACGTGGTTGGCACAATCTTCAACACCGTGATCAAAGAAGGCGTGACGCTCACCGCCGATAACCCCGGCCACTACGGCGCGCAAGCGGTTGATCTGGCGCCGGCTCAGGGCGCAATCGTCGAGTTCACCACCGCCGAAGACGGCCTGTACCCCATGGTGACCCACGCGTTCAACTTCGTCGGCCGCGGTGCGCTGGGGCTGTTCCAGTCGGGCGACGGCGACCCGAAGAAATAGCGCAGCCGATCTGCGTCACGAAAGGCGAGCGACGAATAGCGAAAGGCCTCACGCCACACATGCTCGTCGTTCGCCTTTCTCGCCTTTCGTCCCTGATCAGCACGTTCAGGCCCTCACACAGATCGGCCAAATTGCGGTAAGATACAGCCGCCCTCGCAGTGAAAGGACACCGCCGATGAGCGCATCGACACCAGGCTGGGTGCTGCCGATCATTGATCTGCAGCGCTGCACTGGCTGCGGCCTGTGCGCGCAGCTTTGCCCAACCAGCGCAGTCGAGGTACATGCCAACAAAGCCACCATCGTGCGGCCGGCCGACTGCAGCTTCTGCGAGGTTTGTGAATCGTACTGCCCTGAGGGCGCGATCGGCCGGCCATTCACCGTGGCCTTCGCCCCCGGCAGCTAGCCCGTGGTAGAGCTATGTACCCGCAGGCCCGCTTTTTCATCCGCACCGCGCTGATCTACCTGGTGTGCGCTTTCATGGTCGGCGCGCTGATCCTCTTCAACCAGGCGCTCGAGATCGACGGCCGCATTGCCGCGCTCATGCCCGTGTTCTACCACCTGCTGATGGTCGGCTGGATCACCCAGCTGATCTGCGGCGTGTCGCTGTGGATGTTTCCGCCCTACTCGCGCGAGCGCCCGCGCGGCGACGAGCGGCTTGGCTGGTTTACCTATGGCGCGCTCAACGCCGGGCTGCTGCTGCGCGCGGTGTTCGAGCCGCTGCACGCCTGGCAGCCGCAGCCATGGCTCGGCTGGATGCTGGCGCCGGCGGCGCTGCTGCAGGTGCTGGGGATCTGGTCGTTTGTCGCGGCGATCTGGCCGCGCGTGAAGGGCCGCCCAAGCTCGCCGCGCCCGCAGCAATAGCGCGCGGCTCGCGAGCCCGGGAAAAGCACGCTTTGCTAGCTCTCGTAGTGCAAGCAAAGCACAGCTATAGCGAGGAAATATGCCACGACTCAGCCAGCTCATGGTTCGCACCGCACTGGTGTGGCTGGCGATTGGCTACACATTCGGCGGGCTGGTGCTATCCACCAAAGGCGTGCCGCTGCTGCCCGGGCTGTGGGCCTTGCGCTCAGCACACATCCACGTGCTGCTGGTGGGTTGGACGGTGCAGCTCGCCTGCGGGGTCGCGTTCTGGATCCTGCCACGGCTCGCGCAGGGCGAGCGCGGCGACGAGCGACCGGTGTGGGGATGCTATGCGGCGATCAACATAGGCGTGAGCTTGGGCGTACTGCAAAGCGTGTTTGCCGCTACGGCCGGCTGGCTGCGCTGGCTGCTGCTGCTGGTTGGCGCGCTGTATCTGGCGGCGGCGGCGCTGTTTCTGCGCCATGCCTGGCCGCGCATCCGGCCGTTTGCGGTAGGCGCGTGATCGGTGCGCTACTCGCCTACTGGCGAAAGCAGGTAGCCCTTGCCGCGCACATTCAGAATATAGCGCGGCGTCGACGGATCAGGCTCGAGCTTCTGGCGCAGGTGGTGGATGTGCGGCTTGATCAGCTCGCCCGCCTCCATCTCGTCGGTCTCGTAGCCCTGGGCGCAGCGCACCAGGTGCGCGTACGAGAGCATTGTGCCGGCGTGCTCGGCCAGGCACAGCAGCACCCGAAATTCGGTGGGCGTCAGCGCCAGCGTGCGGCCGCCCAGGCTGGCCTCCTGGCGCCAGGTATCGAGGTGCAGCGCGCCGACGGTGATCGCCCGCTCGCTTGGCCCGGCTGGCTCGGTCGGGCTAGCCGATTGCGTGCTGCGCAGCTCTTGCACCGCCGCGCCAACCACATCGAGCAGGGTGCGCTCGCGCAGCCGCTGGTTGCGCATCGCCAGGCCGGCCTTCACGCGCTCGATCACCTGCACCGGCTCGGTGGTTTTTAGCAGGTAGTCGAAAATACCCTGGTGCAACCCCTCAACGGCCGTGTCAAGCGAGCCGTGGCCCGTCAGCACAATGATCGCGATATCGGGCTGGCGCTTGCGCGCGGCAGTCACCACCTGCATGCCATCCATGCCGGGCATCTTGAGATCCACCAGCATCAGGTCGAACATCTGGCGCTCGAGTAGCGTTACCGCCTCGGCGCCATTCTCGGCGGGCGTCACATCGTAGCCCGCGCGCTTGAGCAGTGCGGCGAGCGTAAGCCGGATCGACGACTCGTCGTCGACCACCAAAATATGCGCAGCCTGGGTCATGCGAAACTCCTCCGGCCAGTGTATGCTGGGAGTGAGAGCGCCCACCACGGCAGCCGCTGCACGCGCGGCTGTGAAATCGCGTAGCGCCAATCCTAGCATTCGTTGCAGATCGTGTCAAACGTTGCCGGCGGAGGCTAGATGTTCGCTCAGGGCGACGCGCGCGGATATGCCCAGGTCTTGCAGCTCGACTGGCTTGGCGAGGTAGTGGCGCACGCCTAGCGAGCGCATCTGGCTGCGCAGGCGCGGCGTGTCGTAGGCGGTGAGCACCACCACGGGGATCTCGGGGTAGAAGGCGTGAAGATCCTTCACCAGCGCATTGGCGGGGCTATTTTCGGTGCTTGGGTCGACGACTACCAGATCAACAGGAGTATCCTGGCAGCGCGCCCAGGCCTGCAGTGGCGATGCCGCGATCTCAACCTCAGCATCGGAGACAAACAGCCGCTGCAACCCATGCTGTGTCACCATAGCAGCCGCCGGGTCGTTGTCGACGATCAGAATGTGCGAAGGCCGCATCGGCGTTCCACCTTCCGGCTCATTGTTCCGAGGCCACTTCTTATGCTGTATGCTATCAAGAAGCACATCCAAAGCAGAAAAGAGTTAGCAACAATTTGTGGTGATTTAGCAACCGGGGTAGAGTACGACGCCGCGCATCAGGATGCGCTCAGGCGCCGGGTGGTGAAGCATGGGGCTGGCGCCTGCCCGCGCGCCGAGGTTGTGCCGATCAGGCCGGCGGCTGTGCCGGCAGCACAATGGTGAATGTTGTGCCCGCGCCCACGGCGCTATCGACCGCGATACAGCCGCCGTGCTGGTTGATGATGTGCGCGCTGATCGCCAGGCCCAGGCCGGTGCCTTGTGGTTTGGTGGTATAGAACGGCTCGAACAGGTGCGCGAGGTGCTCGGTGGCAATGCCATGGCCGGTGTCGATCACGCGGGTTTCGATCATCCCGGCGTGCCCGTCCTTCGACGACACGAAGCGCGTCGTCACGCTGAGCGTACCGCCGCCGGGCATGGCGTCGCAGGCATTGAGCATCAGGTTGAGAAACACCTGGCGCATTTGGTCGGGGTGCGCTTCGATCAGCGGCAGGTAGCTCGATAAATTGGCCTGCACCGTCACATGCTCGTGGCGCAGGTATGTTTGCACCAGCTCAATCGTGCTGCGTAGCACATCGTTGATGTGTGTCGGCTCGAGCTCGGCGCGGCTGGGGCGGTAGAAATCGCGCATGCGCGTGATGATCCCGGCGATGCGCGCCAGCTCGGCCTGCGCGATGTCGAGGAATTCGCGCTGCGGCGTGCCGGAGGGCAGATCTTGTTCGAGCAGAAATAGGCTATTGCGCGCTGCGTAGAGCGGGTTGTTGATCTCGTGCGCCACCGATGCGCTGAGCTCGCCCACCGCTGCCAGCTTGGCGCTTTGCAGCAGCTGCGCCTGGGTCGCGTCGAGCCGCGCCTGTGTCTCGGCGTGGCGCGTCTCGGTCTGCTGCAGCTCCGATTGCAGCAGCGCCGCGCGCTCGCGCTCGTGCGTTTCGGCGATCGCCACCGCCGCAAGGTCGGCCAGCGCCTGCACGAATGGCAGATCGCGTGGCAGAAACAGGTGAGCGTCGGTGCCGGCGTAGATCGCCAGCGAGCCGAGCCGGCGCCCCTCGATCCGTAGCGGCGCCACCAGCGCGCTCAGCGGCGGCCAGGGCGCGATCAGGCGCATATACTCAGCCTGCTGCTCCGCATCCAGCTCGTCGAGCGCTATTTCGAGCTCGGGGCCAACCAGCAGCATAGCGCGCGGCGACAGAAAAGCGCGGCCGCTGACGGCCTGGCCGGCGCTGATGCGCAGCTGCCCCAGGCTGCCCTCGCTCACGGCGCGTAGCTCGAGCGCCTGCCCGGCCGCGTCGTTCAAAAACAGCAGCGCGTTGCTCGCGCCGGGAAACAGCGCCAGCGCCTGGTGCACCACCAGCTGCAGAATCGCGTCGACCTCGTGCGTGATCAACAGCGCCGAGCTGATCGCCAGCAGCGTGTCGAGCCGCTGGCTGAACCCTGCCGTTTGATGCGCGCGCGCAGCGGCGAGCTGCGCCTGAAGCTCGGCTACGCGCTGTTCGAGCGCGCGCGCGCGCCGCTGCCGCGCATACCGGCGCAGGAAAACGCGAACACGCCCGCTGCTGGGTTTGTTAGGCGCTGCGGGGTTAGACATGTTGTCGATCCTCAACCTATTGTTGTCGGAAGTATTCGTGATTTTTCCCACAACTATGCGACACTACTATCAGGTTTATATCGACGAAGAAAGGGCACGCCTATGGCACGCCGAAAACGTCAAAATCCGTTTCTGTCGATGGCCCAGGTTTACCTGAACCAGCACATGCCCGATATGAGCGGTGCACGCCTGCAGCTACGGATGCTCGATGGCCCGCCCGGCTCGCCGCGCTACGCGGTGACAGCGGAAGTATGCCGGCACATTTGCCCATATGGTGTGCTACCAGCCCAGGCGGCGCTCGGCAAATGCACCGTATTCGACTGCCCGCTGCGCCAGTCGGTACGGCTGCTGCTCGACCGGCGCGGTGCGGTGTTACACGCCACGCGCAACACGTTGCACTGGAACTAAACCTCTGCCACAGGCTTGCTCGCGCCGCCGCGCTCGCGGCCATGCAAGCCAATCACCGCCACAGTGCATTGCCTCGCGCCTACAGTTGCGCTAGCCGCTCTTGCAACGTCTGTGCCGAGCGCTGAAATGCCGCTACTTCGTCGCCGCTCATGGGCAGGTTCAGCACCTCTTCAATACCATTCCGGCCGACAATCGTCGGCAGGCTGATGGCGATGCCCTCGACGCCATACTGGCCGCTGAGCGGGCTGCACACCGTCAGCACGGTATTCTGGTCGCGCAGCACCGCCTCGACGATCGTGAGCAGGCCGAGGCCGATCGCGTAGTAGGTGGCCTTTTTGCGCTTGATGATCTCGTATGCGGCCGTGCGCGTCTGCTCGAAGATCGCCTGGAGCGCAGCTTCGTCGTAGCCACGGCCATTCGCGCCCACGAAATCGTGCAGCCGCACGCCGGCGATATTTGCCAGGCTCCACAGCGCCAGCTCGCTGTCGCCATGCTCGCCGACAATATAGGCGTGTACGCTGCGCGGATCGACCTGGTAATAATCGCCGAGCAGGTAGCGGAAGCGCGCGGTATCGAGGATCGTGCCCGAGCCAATCACGCGGCCGGGCGGCAGCTGGGCCAGCTGGTTGGAGATCGTCGTGAGAATATCGACGGGGTTGGTCGCGATCACGATAATGCTATCGGGCGCGGCCGCAACCACGCGCGGCACAATATCGCGAAACACTGCGGCGTTGCGCTGCAGCAAGTCGAGCCGCGTTTCGCCGGGGCGCTGATTGGCGCCTGCGGTGATCACAACCACCTCGGCGCCGGCAAGCTGCTCGTAGCTGCCGGCATACATCCGCATGGGCCGTACGAATGGCATGCCGTGGTTCAGATCCATGGCCTCGCCTTCGGCGCGCGCGGCGTCGAGATCGACCAGCACCAGCTCGTTGGCCAGGCCGCGCTGCATCAGCGCATAAGCAAACGACGCGCCAACCATGCCGGTGCCGACAAGCCCGACCTTGCCGGCGGTGTGATAGCCAGGCATAGTGCCTCCCTTGCATGTTCTTGCAGCCCCCATAGTATAGCACAGCACAACGTTGCTGCCTTACAACTCGCGGTTGTGGTTTATTTTCAGGTTTATGCTACCAATCGGCTATACTGTTGGCAGGTGGTACTCGTGGTAAAACCGATGCGGTGGGGTGCGGGGGGCTATGCCTGCCCGCGAATCGTTTTTTGTGGGCCAATTGTCCTGCTCAAAGCCAGGGAAGGCGAAACGCCAGATCGTGAGCCAGCCTTCAAGCGTGTGTGGCCCCAGGCTCGGGCCACCGTGGCGCGCCGGCCCTGCAGCAGAACGATACAGTAGCCGAAAGGCATAGAGGAGTTCTCGATCATGCACGACCTGATTATCATCGGCAGCGGTGCCGCCGGTGTCTCGGCGGCGCTGTTTGCAATGGCCAAACAGCTTGATGCCGTAACGATTTATGAAGATGTAGGCGGTAAGGCCGGCACGCAGCAGCAGCTGCTAGGCCAGGTTGGCGATGAATACCTGGCCGGCGCCGAGGCGGTGCAGCAGTTCGAGCGCCGCGTCACTAGCCACCCTAACGCGGTGCTGCGCGACCGCGTGATTAGCGTGAGCAAGCACAATGGGCTGTTTCATGTCGAAACGCAGCGCCACGGCGTGCGCTCGGCCACGGCGGTGATTCTGGCCACCGGCGCATCGCCGCTGGCGCTCGACGTGCCAGGCGCCAAGCCGCTGCTGAACCACGGCATCGGCTACTCGATCACCACGCATACCCAGCTGGTTGCGGGCAAGCATGTGGCGGTGATCGGCACCACCAAGCGCGCACTGCGCGGTGTGATCGAGCTCGCACGCAGCGCCGGGCAGATCTACCTGATCGCCCCGGACGACACCAACCTGACGTCGCCGCTGGCCCGCGTGCTGGCTGGGCTGCCGAACGTACAGCTGCTGCGCGGCTACCGCGTCACCGAGATCGTCGGGCGCGAGGCGGTCGAGCACCTGGTCGTCGCGCACGACGGCGAGCCTTCGTACCTGCGCGTCGACGCGGTGTTCGCCGATATTGGCCTGCTGCCGAACAGCGGCCTGGTGCGCCAGCTCGCGCAGATCGACCCCGACGGGTTTGTGCTGGTCGACGCGAAGAACGCCACGACGCAGCCCGGCCTATTTGCCGCCGGCGATGTGACTACAGCATTCGGCGAGAATATTTTGATTGCGATCGGCGATGGCGCGCGCGCTGCGGCTAGCGCCTACGAGTACGTGCTCGCCCACCCGCGCCAGCCCGAGGCCGAAGGCTCGGACTAATACGCTGTTCGCTTGATTACGTATCGTTTGTGTTGCACTACGTGGCAATGCCACGTAGTGCAACACAAAAAAGCAGGGCGGCGAAGCCGCCCCCAAGCCCCCACAAGCGAATTTGGTTTAACGCCTGCGTTCGTGAAATGTCAGTAAAGGGAGCATGTCATGGACGATGTGCGCAGCTGGATGAGCAGCCCGGCGATTGTTGCGCCCGAGACGCTGCCGCTGCCCGAGGCGCGCCGGATGCTCCAGGAGCGGCGCATCCGCCGGATGCCGGTTGTCGACGCCGAGGGCCGCCTGGTGGGGATCGTGACCGAGGGCGACATCAACCGTATCTCGGATTCGCACGTGAGCGATGTGCGCGACTACAACCTGTATCACCGCGTGGCCGATCTGCCGCTGCGCGACTTCATGACACGCGAGGTGCGCGCTGCCACGCCCGATATGCCGGTTATGGCGGTGGCGCAACTGCTGCTCGATCATCGCATTGGCGGCGTGCCGGTGGTGGAAGATGGCCGCGTGGTGGGCATGATCACCGAGAGCGACCTGTTTCGGCTGATTGTGCGGCGGCATATCGGCGCGGCCGACGAGGCGCGCGCGCCAGCCTGAGGCACTTTCAACCGCAGGGCTCCCCGGCGTACGGGCGCGATCGATCGCGCCCGTACGTTTGCTTTAGCCAGGCTGGTAGCTGGCGGCTACTGGCCGGGCGCGCCCTGGTGCGCCACTGCGCCGCGCGCCAGCGGCTGGCGTAGCGCCCGTGCCGGCGCCGCGCGCTGCACCGGCGCATGCTCGGGCAGCAGCTCGTGCATGAGGTAGCGGTCGAGCACGACCAGCAGCGGCGTGAATGCCATAGCCGCGGCGCCAGGGGCCAGCTCGGCCTGCCCGGTGGCGCCTGATGCCTGAAGGGCATACTGCGCCCGCAGCAGCAGGCCATTTTCGACCCACTCGGAGCGGCCGAGGCGCGGGTTGCAGCCCCAGTGGAACGTCGCGCCGTTCGCCAGGTAGAGCACGCCGCCCTCCCAGCCGAACACAAATGTCCCGCACGGCCGCCGGCCGGCCATGGTGATCTGCACCTGCTGCTGCTCGCGGCAAAACACCCAGCACTGGCCGCCAAGCTCGGCGTAGGCGGTGTTCTCGTCGGGCGACCACGAGAGCGCGCCGATCGGCGTGTCGCCGGCGCGCAGCTCGTGATCACTCAGGCCCGGGCGCAGCGGCGCCCAGCGTAGCGTTGTTTGCTTCAGCTCGTCCATGTATTGCATACCAGCTCCATTCCGGCATGTGCCGATGGTTTTTTATTGCTGATTGCAACAATAGTGCCACAAGCTAAAGCGCGCGTGAGAGGAAGCTCAGACGATCGTGAAGAAACCTGGCGAAGCGCCTCTTCTGCGGGTAAGCACCAGGCCCGCGCGAAAGAGAGGCGCTTCGCTCGCCCTGTTTCAGGCGCTACACCCCATCGATCTCGGCGACGCTGAAGGGCGCCTTCGGCTCGATATAGCCGGTGTCCATCTGGGCCAGCTGCAGCTTGCCGCTGATGTCGTCGTTGACGGCGTGCCAGTACGTGTAGCTCTCGATCACCCAGATGCCGCTCTCGCGCGTGCCATTGCCCGAGCCCTTCACGCCGCCGAACGGCATATGCGCCTCGGCGCCGGTGGTCGAGTTGTTGATGCTGCTCATGCCGGCCTCAATGCGCTCTTTGAACTGGTAGGCCCACTCGCGGTTGTTGGTGTAGCAGGCCGAGCTGAGGCCGTAGTCGACGCTGTTCGCGGTATCGATCGCCTCGTCGATGCCGCTGACGCGCACGAGGTTGATCGTCGGCCCGAAGATCTCGCGCTGAAACAGCTGCATGCCGGGCCGCACGCCCTCCCAGATCGTCGGCCAGCCAAAGAAGCCGGTCGACGGATCGCCCTGAAAGCCGGCGGGCTTATTCTCGCTGGTGATGCGGCCCTGGCCGTACAGCAGCGTAGCGCCGTCGGCGCGGCCCCAGCTGTAGTGCTCGGCCCAGCTATGGTAGAAGCGCTCGTTGATGAACGGGCCATACAGCACCTCGGGGTGCTTGATCGGGTCGCCGATCGTGATCGCCTGCGCGGCTGCCAGAAAGCGGCGCTTGAACTCATCGTAGATCGGCGCGTCGAGAATGATATTGCCGGCGCTCGTGCAGCGCTGGCCGCCGGTGCCGAAGGCGGCCCACAGCGCGCCGCTCACGGCATTGTCCAGGTCGGCGTCGGCCATTACGATCAGCGGGTTCTTGCCGCCCAGCTCGAGCGTTGGGTGCAGCAGGTTGCGCCCGGCGATCGCGCCGATCTGACGGCCGACTGCGGTGCTGCCGGTGAAGGCGAATTTGTCGACGCGCTTGCGGCCGCGCTCGTCGCGCTCGTCCATCAGGTCGACCAAATGCTGACCGGCGCTATCTTTGCCGCCGCCAAACACGACATTCAGCACGCCGGCCGGCAGCCCGGCCTCTTCGATCAGCTTGGCGAAGGCATACGACGAGGCCGGGCAATCTTCCGAGGGCTTCCAGACGATCGTATTGCCAGTGACCAGCGCGGGGATGATCTTCCAGCTGGGCACGGCGATCGGGAAGTTGCCGGCGGTGATGATCGCCACCACGCCGAGCGGCCGGCGGTAGGTCTGCAGCTCCTTGCGCTGCATCTCCGACGGCACCGTCTGGCCGTACAGGCGGCGCCCCTCCGACTGGAAGAAGTGGCAGGTGTCGATCGCCTCCTGGACATCGCCGCGAGCCTCCTTGAGCGTCTTGCCCATCTCGCGGCTTACCAGGCGGCTGAGCGCCTCTTTCTCGCGCTCGATCGCCTTGCCGATCGAGCCGATGATCTGGCCGCGGATCGGCGCGGGCGTGCGGCCCCACGCCGCGAAAGCCTGGCGCGCGGCCACGCAAGCGTCGCGTACCTGAGCCTGGCTGGCCTCGGGAAACTCGCCGAGCACATCTTCGAGGTTGCTCGAGCTGCGCGAGAAAAAAGAAGCCGGGCTATCGACGGCCTGGCCGCCGATCAAATGCGAAAAACGCCGGGTCATACAAGCTCCTTTGCTGTGGTTGCGGCACTCGCGCCCGTGTGCACGGGGCGGAGACGCCCTATCTTACCACAGCGCCGAGCGAGGGGGATTTGCGGAGCACACGCCCAAGAAAGTCGGGGTCGGCATTGCCGACCCCGACTGCTGACAGCAGGCTGAGCGTTTACAGGCTAGGGCTCGGGCTTGGCCGGCTTAGTGGGCTGCGCGGAGCCAGCCGCCTGCACATAGCGCATCTGGCGCCGCGTCTGGTCGGGCAGCTCGGCGAGCGGAGTGAACGAGCTGATTGCGTCGTCGAGGTTGGTGTAGATCGCGAGAAACTGGGTGAAGTTGACATGCTCGAGCGTGCGCAGCACGGCCGGCTGGGGGTTGAGCAGCCGCAGCTGCTGGGCCGTACTGGTCGCAATATCGTCGGCGGCGGCTTGCAGCGCGCCCCAGCCGGCCTCGGGGTCGGCCGGCGTCTCGCCGCGCAGCAGCACGGCGATGGCGTGGAGCGCCATCAGGCCAGCGCTGCTCAGGTACGGCACGCCGCCGAGGTCGATGACCATCTGGCGCGTGCCCTCGCCGACAAGCTGCTTGGCTTTCTCGATCACATCGAGGTAGCTTGTCGCGTCGAGGCGGCCGACCAAGCGCATAACCGAGATAATACTGCGGCCCTGGTAATGCGTGACATGGATCTCCATAGCCAACTCCCTCGCTGACCGCTTCACCATCACTGGGGTGACCGCATTGTACCACAGGGTTTGCAGCGCGCAGCGAGATCGGTTACACCCGCGCGGTGAGATGGTTCACAGGCGGTCAGCGCGGCGGCGTGGCGCCCTCGTACACCCGAACCTCGACATACTGGGCGTCGAGCACGTCGAGCGCGAAGGCCAGGATCTGGTCGATCAGCTCGCTCTGGCTTTCGAGCGCGTCGCTGCCGATCTCGGCGTAGTAGTGGCCCGGCGCCGACGGCGCGGTGTCGGGCAGCGCTGGGTGATGAGAGTCGCTGGTCATAGGCGCCTCGCTTATAGTGATGCATAAGCCGCGTACCCTGAGCATACCACCCAGCGGCCGATCTGTCGGCGGCCAAAAGGTGTAGAAGTGGGTGTAGTGTGTGCGGCGCAGCGCCCCCGGCGCGGCCCTGAGGCATGCGCCACCGGCCATGCGGCTGCGCCGGCCTCCCAACTTCCCCATGAATCCTGTATACTTTGCCGGATACTATGGTGTAGACGAGCGCACGCCGCGTGTTGTTGCGCGAGTGTACTGGGGAGAGCGGCTATGAAAGCGATTGTGTTCGAGCAGCCAGGCGATGCCGATGTGCTGCGCTACGCCGACGCGCCCGACCCGCAGCCCGGCGCGGGCGAGCTGCTGGTGCGCGTGCGCGCCAGCGCCGTCAACCGCGCCGATATCTTGCAGCGGCGCGGCGGCTACAGCCCGCCGCCGGGCGCCTCGGCCATTCTTGGGCTCGAGCTGGCCGGCGAGGTGGCCGAGGATGCCGGCGAGTGGCGCGCCGGCGAGCGCGTGATGGCGGTGGTGACCGGCGGCGGCTATGCCGAGCTGGCGGCGGTGCCTGCGGGCATGGCCATTCGCATCCCGGCGCAGTTCGGCTTCGAGCAGGCCGCGGCCATCCCCGAGGCGTTTCTAACGGCGTACCTGAACCTGTTCACGCTGGGCCGGCTCAAGGCCGGCGAGATCGTGCTGATCCACGCCGGGGCCAGCGGCGTGGGCACGGCGGCGATCCAGCTGGCGCGCGCGGCCGGGGCGCGGGTGTTTGCCACCGCCGGCGCCGCGGCCAAGCTCGAGCTGTGCCGCGCGCTTGGCGCCGAGCTGGCGATCAACTACAAAACCGAGGCGTTCGCCGAGCGCGTGGCCGAAGCCAGCGGCGGCCAGGGCGCAAACCTGGTGCTCGACTTCGTGGGCGCGCCGTACTGGGAGGCGAACATGGCCGCGCTGGCGCCGTACGGCCGGCTGATGCTGATCGGCTTTCTGGGCGGCTCGCGCGGCGCGCTCGACATCGGCGCGATCCTCGGCAAGTCGCTGACGGTGGCCGGCACAACGCTGCGGCGCACCCCGCTCGACCAGAAGGTCGCGCTGACGCGCGCGTTCGCCGAGTTCGCGCTGCCGCGCTTCGCCAGCGGCGAGCTGCGGCCGGTGATCGACCGTACGTTCGACCTGGCCGACGCCGCCGATGCTCATCGTTATGTCGAATCGAACGCCAGTGCTGGGAAGGTCGTCCTAAAGGTAGGCGTCTAGCTGGCGAGAAAAGCTCGCTGGCTACTAGAAGGTGCCGTGAGAGCGAAATTATTATGTCGATTGAACCCGAAAACGCGACTCACCCGCTGACGCGTGGCGAATGGCGGGCCTGGCTCGAAGCCAACCATACGCGCGGCGAGGGAGTGTGGCTGATCAGCTACAAGAAGGCCACCGGCAAGCCGCGCATCGAGTACGACGAAGCGGTGGAAGAAGCCCTGTGCTTTGGATGGGTCGACAGCCGGCCAAACAAGCTCGACGACGAGCGCGCGATGCTGTGGTTCGCGCCGCGCAAAGCCGGCACCGGCTGGTCGAAGCCCAACAAAGAGCGAGTGGCGCGCCTGATCGCGGCGGGGCGCATGGCCGAGGCGGGCATGGCCAAGATCCGCGCGGCGCAGGCCGATGGCTCGTGGGCCGCGCTCGACGCAGTTGAGGCGCTGGAGGTTCCGCCTGACCTGGCCGAGGCGCTGGCGGGCTACCCGGCAGCCACGGCGAACTTCGCGGCGTTCCCGCGCTCGGCCAAGCGCGGCATTCTGGAGTGGATCGCCAGCGCCAAAACCGCCGAAACCCGCGCCAGGCGCGTGGCCGAAACTGCGCGGCTGGCCGAGCAAAACCAGCGCGCCAACCAGTGGCGCAAGTAGATCCTTGGCGGCAGGGCTAGTGGCGCGCGCGCAGCGCCAGCAGGGTAATATCGTCGTGCTGGGGCATGCCGGCGCTGTGCGCGTTAGCGGCGGCCACGAGCTGGTCGCACAGCGCCTGCGCGCTGGTGTCAAGCGCCGCGCATGCCGTTGCCAGCACGCCCTCGCGGCCGAACTGCTCGTACTCGGCGGTCATCGCTTCGTTCAGGCCGTCGGTGTACAGCAGCAGCGTGCCGCCGGCCGGCAGCACCAGCGACTGAATATCGAGCAGGCAGTTGTCGAACAGGCCGAGCGGCTGGCCGGGCCGGCGCTGCGGCGAGCAATCGGCGCCGTCGGCGGCAAGCAGCAGCGGCAGCTCGTGCCCGGCGCGCACATACGCGAACTCGCCGGTCGAGCGGCGCAGAATGCCGTACAGCACCGTCACGAACATGCTGTGGGTCGGGTAGGTCAGCAGCTGGCGATTCACCGCCTGCAGCGCGGCCTCGGGCGTGGTGCCGCGCCTGGACTCGGCGCGCAGCAGGCTGCACGTCAGCGCCATGAACAGCGCGGCCGGCACGCCCTTGCCCGAGACATCGCCGATCACCAGGCCGATCTGGTCGTCGTCGAGCACGAGCACGTCGTAGAAATCGCCGCCAACCGAGCGCGCCGGGATCATGCAGGCGCCGAGGTCGAGCCCGGGCAGGCGCGGCAGCTGGGTGGGCAGCATGTTGCGCTGGATCTCGCGGGCAAGCTGCAGCTCGCGCGCCAGGGTTTCCTGCTCGATGATCCGCGCCTGCGCCGCTTTGAGCTCGGCATACGCCTGCGAGAGCCGCTGATTCTTCTCGTGCAGCTCGAGCAGCGCCGCGTCTTGCGAGCTGCGTAGCCGCATGCTCAGTACGCTGAGCATAGTGAACGCCAGCGCCGGATGGCGATGCATCAGCGTGTCGAAGTCGGCGCGCGTCAGCACCAGCAGGCGCGCATCTTCGACCACGCGCACGCTTGCGGTGCGTAGGCCGTCCTGGTTGATCAGGCTCATCTCGCCGACGAACTCGCCGGGGCCGCGCGTGCCTACCCAGCGCTCGTCTTCGGTTTCGATCGCCTTGATGATCGCGATCTGGCCCTCGAGCACCACGTAGAAGCGCTCGCCAACATCGCCCTCGCGAAAGATCAGCGTGCCGGCCGGAAAGCGCTCGAGCTGCTGCACGGCAATACGCGCCAGCTCGGCGTCCGGCAGCTCGGCAAACAGCGGAACCTGGCGAAGTGTCTGGATGTCAACCATTGCGTTTCAACAAAGCGAGCGCCTAGCTGCCGTGGTTTGCGGCCTGGCGCGCCGGCTTGGCACGCCGGCATACGCGCAGCTCGGCGATCACGAGTTTCTCAATTGCGGCTATACTGAGCTTCGGCAAGTATACTGCGAATCGGCCGATTGCGCGAGCGCACGGCACGGAAAGGATGCCAATGAACTACCGACGCCTGGGCCAGGCCGGCGCGCGCGTGGCGCCGCTGGCGATCGGCACGCTCAACTTCGGCAACCCTACGCCCGAGGCCGAGGCCGCGCGCATCCTGTCGCGCGCGCTCGACGCCGGCGTCAACCTGATCGACACGGCCAACAGCTACAACGAGGGCGAGAGCGAGCGCATGCTCGGCCGGATCATCCGCGAGCACGGCTGGCGCGACCGGATCTTTCTGGCCACCAAGGTGTTCTTCGCGGTCGGGCCTGGCCCAAACGATCGCGGCGGCTCACGCCAGCACATCCTGCGAGCCTGCGACGACTCGCTGCGGCGCCTGCAGGCCGACCATATCGACCTGTACCAGGTGCACCGGCCCGACCCCGACACGCCGCCCGAGGAAACGCTCGGCGCGCTGAACGACCTGGTGCGCGCTGGCAAGGTGCGCTACATCGGCTGCTCGACGCACCCGGCCTGGCAGGTGATGCGTGCGCTGATGCTGAGCGAGCGCTACGGCTATGCGCGCTATGTGTCCGAGCAGCCGCCCTACAACCTGCTCGACCGCCGGATCGAGAACGAGCTGGTGCCGCTGTGCCAGGCCCACGGCTTGGCGCTGCTGCCGTGGGCGCCGATGGCCCAGGGCGTACTGGCCGGCCGCTACGCCGATGCCGCCGCCCCACCGCGCGACTCGCGCGCAGTCGCGCGTGGCGGCGTCTACGCCGAGCGCGTCACGCCGCGCGGCGTCGAGGTCGGCCAGCGCTTCGCCGCGCTCGCGCAGGCTGCGGGCATGCCGGCCGCGCAGCTGGCGCTGCTGTGGGTGAAGGATCAGCCCGGCGTGACCGCGCCGGTGTTCGGCCCGCGCACGCTCGAGCAGCTTGAGCAGGCGCTGCCGGTGCTTGAGCTGGCTTTGAGCGACGAGCTGCGCGCCGCCTGCGACGCGCTTGTGCCGCCCGGCAACGCCGTCGTCGATTTTCACAACTCGGCCGCCTGGATGAAAATGCGCATCGCGCCCTAGAGCCAGTAGCTCGTCGCGAGGGCGCGCTGCAGCCGCATATTCTTTGCGTCTTTGTATCTGTGTGGCTATTTGAAATGTATTGGCCCTAGAGCAGAGCGTAGCGCGGTAGTACGCTCGGCCATGCTGATGCGCCCCAGGCTCGCCGCGTAGGGCACTACCTCTGCTCGGGCTAGAGCGTGCGCTGCCAGGCGGGCTCGCGCACATCACGGAGGCGCCATGCTCACTGCCGAACAGCTGATCGCGCTGCTGGATCTCGCGCCGCTGCCGATCGAGGGCGGCTTCTTTCGCCGCACCTATACCGCCGCCGAGCGGCTGCCCGCCGCCGCACTGCCGGCGCGCTACGCCGGCGAGCGCGATCTGTGCGGCGCGATCTACTACCTGCTAGGCCCGAACGACTTCTCGGCGCTGCACCGGCTGCAGACCGACGAGCTCTACCACTTCTACCTGGGCGACCCGGTTGAGCTGCTGCTGCTGCACCCCGGCGGCGGCCACGCGCTGCACGTGCTGGGCCACGACCTGGTCGCCGGGCAGCAGGTGCAGCTGCTGGCGCCGCACGGCGCGTGGCAGGGATCGCGCGTGCGGCCGGGCGGCCGGGTTGCGCTGCTTGGCACCACCATGGCCCCGGCCTACGACGGGCGCGACTTCGAGCTGGGCCGGCGCGACGAGCTGATCGCGCAGTTCCCCGAGCGCGCCGCGCTGATCGAGGCGCTAACGCGCTAGCCGAAACCAAGCGGGCAAACGGCCAAGCGCAAGAAAGAGGCTGGTATGAGCGACAACACGGTTCCGCCTGTCGGCGCGCTGCTCGACTTCGGCGGCAAGGTCGTGCTGGTGACGGGCGCGGCCGGTGGGATTGGCCAGGGCATCGCCGCGCGCTTCGCCGAGGCCGGCGCGCGCGTCGCCATCCACTACCGCAGCAGCGCCGGCGCGGCCAGCGAGCTGGCACAGCGGCTCGTGGATGCTGGCGGGCAGGCGGCCCCATTCGC
Source organism: Kouleothrix sp. (assembly GCF_046328425.1). NCBI lineage: Bacteria > Bacillati > Chloroflexota > Chloroflexia > Chloroflexales > Roseiflexaceae > Kouleothrix > Kouleothrix sp. The sequence goes on along the minus strand of NZ_JAXLWP010000008.1, from coordinate 21,577 downwards.
GGCCGACCTGGCCGACGCGCAAGCGGTTGCCGAGCTGTTCGCGGCGGTAGTGGCGCGCTTCGGCCGGCTTGATGTGCTGGTAAACAACGCCGCCAGGCAGTCGCTGGCTAGCTTGGTCGAGATGCCGGCCGCCGAGTGGGACGCCATGATCGCCGCCAATCTGCGCGGCGTGTTTCTGTGCACACAGGCCGCCGCGCGCCAGATGATCGCCCAGGGCGGCGGGGGCGCGATCATCAACATTACCTCGATCGAGGCCGAGCAGCCCGCGCCGCTGCACAGCCACTACAATGCTGCAAAAGGCGGCGTGCTGATGCACACGCGTGCCGCCGCCGGCGAGCTAGGCGCCTACGGCATTCGCGTGAACGCCGTGGCGCCCGGCCTGATCTGGCGCGACGGCCTCGAACGCGACTGGCCCGACGGCGTGGCGCGCTGGCAAGCCGCCGCGCCGCTCGGCCGGCTAGGCACCCCCGCCGACGTCGCCGACGCCTGCCTGTTCCTCGCCTCGCCGGCGGCGCGCTGGATCACCGGCGCCAGCCTGCGCGTCGACGGCGGCGTCATGTCGGCGCCGATCTTTTAGAGCCTGTTTGAGAAGGGGTGCGCGAGGGGCTTTGCCCCTCGCTCACCCCTTCTGGCGGGTGGCGGCCACATTCGTGGCCACCCGCCAGAACAGTGGAAACTTGGAGGGACGAAGTCCTCCAGCCACCCCTTTTCAAACAGCTTCTTAGGGGTTTGGAAAGCGGCCCAAACCCGACTATGTTTATGTCAATAAATCTATATATAGTCACTATGATCTGCTCATTCCAATAGTAGTGTGTTTTTTGCTTAAACAAACTGTCACTTCATTTTTTGCCACCGCACATCTATAATTGACCCGGCCTATCGCTACCGCAGCGCGCTATGCCTCGTTTCAGTCGTGCGCTCATAGCGCACTCCCATCTTCACGAGGGCGCCAATGCACAATCGCCGTATCTTGTTTTTGTGGAGCATATTCGCCGGCCTGCTGCTCGCACTTGGCGGCTGGCCCGGCCCGGCCTCGCCACCGGTGATCAATGCCGCCGCCGATGTTGGCTACCCCGACTTTTCGTACCAGTACACTGGCGTTGTGACGCCCACCGGCGAGAAACCCCAGAGCAAACTGTGGTACAACGATGGCCGCTGGTGGGCCAGCATGTTCAACCGCACCAGCCACACCCACCGGATCTACTGGCTCAACCTCGCCAACCAGACCTGGAACGACACTGCCGTCGACCTCGACACGCGCGCGCAGACCAAGGCCGACGTGCTGTGGGATAACGCCGCCCAGAAGCTGTATGTCGTTTCCGGCGGCGGCTCCGACCCAAGCGGCAGCGGTACTACCGTCGCGTACGATGCCTGGTTTATGCGCTACAGCTACAACCCGCAGACGCACAGCTACAGCCGCGATTTCAACCCGGTGGTGGTGCGTACCGGCGGCGGCGAGACGGTTGTGCTCGCCAAAGACACCACCGGCATGCTGTGGGTCACCTTCACCCAGGGGAACCAGGTGTATGTGAATCACAGCACTACCGCCGACAACACCTGGGCCACGCCGTTCGTGATCCCCGGCGCGCGTACGCTCGACCCCGACGATATCTCGTCGATTGTGGCCTACCGCGACAAAAACGGCAGCAGCGTCGGCGTGCTCTGGAGCAACCACGTCACCCCGTCGTCGATGTACTTCGCCGCGCATAAGGACGGCGACCCGCCCGCGACCTGGCAGCCGATCGAGAGCATCTACTCCGAGCAGTGCGCCGCCGACGACCATATCGACCTCAAGGCGGTACAGGCGGATCCCAGCGGCGCGATCTTCGCGGCGGTTAAGACATCATTCGGCGACAACGGCTGCGGCCACGCGAACACCGACCCGCTGCTCCGCCTGGTGGTGCGCCGCCCCGACAACACCTGGGAGTGGGCTACCTTCGGCACGATCGCCGACGCGCATACCCGGCCGGTGCTGCTGCTCGACACCACCAATCGCCGCGTGTATATGTTCGCCACCGCGCCAACCAGCTGCGGCGCGATCTACATGAAATCAACCAGTATGGACACGCTCGACTTCAGCGGCCAGCCCGGCCTTGGCGAGCCGTTTATTCAAAGCAATACCTACACCTGCGTCAACAATGCCACCACCACCAAGCAGACGGTAGACGCCAACACCGGGCTTGTGGTGATGGCCAGCGACGAAAATACGCCCTGGTACCTGCACAACTACCGCGATCTCGGCGGCGCGTTCCCGCGCTTGGTGTTCCAGAACACGCCCGCTGGCGGCCAGGCGGGCTCGCCCTTCACAACCCAGCCAATAGTGGTAGCGCAAGATTCCGCCGGCCACACGAACAGTGCGTTTAATGGCCTGGTCACGCTATCCATCGATCCCAGCAGCGGCACGGCTGGCGCCGCGCTCGTAGGCACCGTCAGCGTGCAAGCGGTCGCGGGCATCGCGACATTCAGCGGCCTGGCGATCTCGAAGGCCGGCGTGAGCTACCGGCTGAGCGCCAGCGCCAGCGGCCAAACCGGCGTCGAGAGCGCGATGTTCGACGTCGATCGAACCAGCCAGACGATCAGCTTCGGCAGCCTGCCAAGCCGGCAGTACGGCGATCCATCGTTCACGCTCAGCGCCAGCGCGTCGTCGGGCCTGCCGGTCAGCTTCAGCGCCACCGGCAACTGCGCCGTGAGCGGCGCCACGCTGGCGATCACCGGCGCGGGCAGCTGCGCGGTGCGCGCCAGCCAGGCCGGCAACGCGAACTACGGCCCGGCGCCAGATGTGATCCAGAGCTTCAGCATCGGCAAAGCCAACCAGGCGATCTCGTTCGCGCCGCTGCCGCACAAACACTTCGGCGACCCGCCATTCACGATCAGCGCCGTTGCCTCGTCGGGCCTGGCGGTGAGCTTTAGCGCCACCGGCGATTGCACCGTCGTCGGTAATCTGGTGACGATCACCGGGAAGAACCTGTGCGCTATTCGCGCGTCGCAGGCCGGCAGCGTCAACTACAACCCCGCGCCCGACGTGACAGAGTATCTGAACGATAAGACGCTCGTCAATATTCCGATCGCGTCGGCGGGCTGATGCCGGCTCGGCCGTGCGCTGCTCGGGGGTGGCATTGCCACCCCTTTTCTTATGCCTGCGGCCGCATGACTCTGCCATCTCTGTGCGGTTTCCGCGCTCCGCGCGGAAAACCGCCTGAATACGGCACAGGCGCGCTCTGCCGAAGAGCGGAGCGCGCCTGCTGCGCAAGCCAGGGATTCTAATACACGTCTAATTACTTGATTACACAATTACAAAATTTCATGGTATACTAAGCCCATCAGCGTCGAACAACTGAAAGTGAGGCCAGACATGTCTGCACGATGGGAGTACAAGGTCGTTTACGTAGCCGGCTGGAAGCGTGTGTCGATCGAAGGCGAGGAAAGCTACCCCGAGGAAGGCGAGCGCACCAGCGGGTTCGCGCGGCGCTTTCTGAACGGCCTGGGCGTGGATGGCTGGGAGCTGACGGGCATCCAGCACACCGCGCCGGGGCAGGCCTACTACACCTTCAAGCGGCCCGTGGCCGACGGCGCCGAGCCGGATCTGTCGGTGGTGCGCAACGGCATCGTGCGCGAGCAGCCAGGCGGCCAGTCGGCCGGCGGGGCTGGCCCGCAGGCGGTGAACCTCTAGCAGCAGCGCGGCGTAGCATGCCCGGTAGCACTGGCATGCCGCCGATTCCCCCCAGTGCGGCGCCGCTTCCCTCGGCGGCGCGCACGCGCGAAGCCGGCATGTGCCGGCTTCGCGCGTTTGATCAGGCCAGCAGCTCGCGGTAAAACGCCGTCTGGCCAAAGCTCTCTTCCAGCGATACCTCGATCGCCGTCAGGTGCGCGGCGTCGGCGCGCGCGGCCAGCTCGGCGCGCAGGCGGCCGCACAGGTAGCGCGCCATCATCTCCACCGTGGTGTTCGGCAGGTCGAGGATCACGACATCTTCGCGCGGGAAGCGATACCAGCGGCCCTGCGTCCGCACGATCACACCGCCGTCGGGCTGCTCTTCCACTGCCACGAGCCGGTTGGCGCGCGGCAGCAACATATGGTGATCGAGCTCGTCGGTCACGCGCTTCATGATCCGCTTCAGCGTCACAAAGTTGAACACATACGCATTCTCTTCGGTCGGGCCTTCAAGCGTGACGCCCAGCCGATAGTTGTGGCCATGCAGCGGCTCGACCTTGTCGCCGTCGTATGAGGCGAAGTGCCCGGCCGCAAACATCAGGTTATCGCGGCTGATGTGAATACGATAGGCGCCCATAGCATATGCTCCTGCTTGTCTCACAACTCCCCCGCATGCTATTATACGTGAGAGCGCAGCGGCGCGCGGCGCGCCGCTGTGCAGGATGTGCAACACTTGGCTGCCGCGCGCGTATTAGTAGCAAGATCGACGCTTCGGGCGCCGAGGCGGCGCAGCCGCACCCGAAACCTTCTGTTTGGCCGCCCCCACCCATCGCGGCGGCGGCCGGCCGAGCAGAGCACCCTGCAAACCGTAGGCGCACCCCTCTGCCACAATAGAAATAAGGAGTCCAGATGCGCAAGCTTGCCCTTTTGCTGCTACTTGCCATGCTTGGCGCGGTGCTCGCGGCGTGTGGCGCCAACCCGCTCGGCGGCGCCGACAACGGCACGCCCCAGGCGCCCAGCAACGCGCTGAAGATAACCATCGCCTACAGCCCCGAGAAAGAGGGCTGGCTGACCGATCGCATCGCCGCGTTTAACGCCACCAACACCAAGGTCGCCGGCCAGGTGGTGTTCGTCGAGGGGCTGAATAAATCCAGCGGCGCGGCGCGCACCGAGATCAAAAATGGCCAGCTCAAACCTACGATCTGGTCGCCATCGGCCTCGACCTGGCTCGAAGTGCTGAAGCAGGAATCCGGCAACCCCAACGTGGCTGCCTCGAACCGGCCGCTGGTGCTGACGCCGGTGGTGATCTCGATGTGGAAGCCGATGGCCGAGGCGATGGGTTACCCGAACAAGCCGATCGGCTGGGCCGACATGCTCGAGCTGATCAACGACCCGCAGGGCTGGGGCAAGTTCGGCCACCCCGAGTGGGGCCGCTTCTCGTGGGGCCACACCGACCCCGAGATCAGCACCTCGGCGCTCTCGACGCTGCTGGCCGAGTTCTACGCCGCATCGGGCAAGCAGCGCGACCTGACCGTGGCCGATGTGCAGAATCCCAAGAGCCAGCAGTTCATCCGCGGCCTTGGCAAGGCGATCAAGCACTATGGCTACAACACGCTGGTGTTTAGCGATAACATGCAGAAGTTCGGCATGAGCTATATCAGCGCCTTCCCGATGGAAGAGATTACGCTGATCGATTTCAATAAGAATAAAAACCCGCCCGTGCCGCTGGTCGCTATCTACCCTAAGGAGGGCACGTTTTATCACGACGATCCATTCATCGTTATGTCGAGTTCAAGTACGCAAGAGCAGCAGGCCGCCGACCAATTCTTCAACTTTCTGCTGACGCCCGAGAGCCAGAAGCTCGCCATGAGCTTTGGCTTCCGGCCGGCGAATGTCGACGTGCCGCTGGCCGACCCGATCAGCCCGGCGTTTGGCGTGCAGCCGCAGGGCGTGCAGAATATTCTGCCGTTCCCGCCGGCCGACGTGATCGTGGCCGCCAAGCAGACGTGGGCGCAGAACCGCAAGCGCGCCGACGTGATCCTGGTGATCGACGTCTCGGGCTCGATGGACGAGAACGGCAAGCTCGACCAGGCCAAGGCTGGCCTGGATACGTTCCTTCAGCGCATCCTGCCCGAAGACCGCATCGGCCTGGTGTCGTTCTCGAGCACTGCCAAGGTCGAGGTGCCGCCCGCGCCACTCGGCGAAAGCCGGATCGCGCTCAGCGACGCCATCCAGGCGCTGCGCCCGCAGGGCAAAACCGCCATCTACGACGCGCTGCTGGCGGCCAAGGCCGAGCTCGACAAGCTCCCGCCCGACAGCGAGGAGCGCATCAAGGCGATTGTGCTGCTCACCGACGGCGCCGAGAACGCCAGCCGCACGACGTTCGACCAGCTCAAGGGCGACTTCGACGAGAGCAGTATTAGCATTTTCCCGGTGGCCTACGGCGGCGAATCCGATCAGGCCGAGGCCGGCCAGACGCTCCAGGCGATCGTCGATTTTTCGCGCACCATCCTGGTGAAGGGCAGCACCGGCGATGTCGGCCAGATCTTCGATAACCTGAGCCGGTACTTCTAGGCCGGCGGCGCCTGCGCTGCGTTTCGCCTTTTGCTTGCGAGGGTGTATGGATCTCGTGCTGTATGCTCGCGCCGCGCCGCCCGACCGGCTGCGCGTGTGGGTTGGGGCCTTCGGCCAGGGCGATCCGCCAACGCTCAGCTGGTGGCTCGACGGCGCGGCGCGCGAGCCGCGGGCGCTTCTGCCGCTCGGCAGCGCCCGCCCCGCCGATATGCTGCCGCCCGGCGTTGCGCCGCGCGTCTTCACCGGCGTGTACGAGTTCGCCGGCCTGGCCCCCGACACGCGCTACACCGTCACGCTGCAGGCCGGCGCGAGCCGCACCAGCGTGCCGCTGCGCACGCTGCCCGCCAGCGTACCGAATGTGCTCGGCCAGTGGTTCAACGTGCTGCTGGTGTCGTGCTTCTACCAGCCCGAAGACGTTACCGGCGTGGCCGGGACGATCGTGTCGCAGCTGGGCGGCGCCAGCCAGCCACACCTGGCGCTGCTGATGGGCGACCAGGTGTACCTCGACCTGCCGACGCACTTCCTGTACCCGGCCGATGCCGCCGGGCTGGCCGACAAGTTCGAGGCCGACTACCGCCGGAACTGGCTCGGCCCCGAGGGCTACGCGCGCATCCTGGCGGCCGCGCCGAGCCTGCACATCCCCGACGACCACGAGTACTGGAATAATTTCCCCAACACCGCGCCGTATATCGCGAATACCTGGACCGAAGGCGGCCGAGCCAATTGGCAGCGCGCCGCCCAGGCGATGTACACGGCCTTTCAGCACAGCTACGCCGAGCCGCTCGGCAGCGGCGCCTCGCTCGATATCGCCCCGCTCTCGTTCTTCCTGGCCGACGGCCGCTCCGACCGCGATCGCGGCCGGATGCACATGCTCGGCCCGGCCGAGCTGGCGCGGCTCGAAGCCTGGGTGCAGCACGTGATCGACGCGAAGCTCTTCGGCGTCTTTGTGTCGGGGCAGACGCTGCTATGCGACCCGGCCGGGCTGCTGGCCGGCAAGCTCTCGGACTACGAGACGCCGAACTATGGCGATTTCGCGCCGATCGTGCGGGCGCTGGCGCGGCTGGCCGATGCCAACCGCTCGCTGCTGTGCCTCACCGGCGATGTGCACTGGGGCCGCACAACCGAAATACGCGACCAGCTTAGCGGCCGTACCGCGCTGCGCGAGATCATCTCTTCGCCGGTGTCGCTGGTGGATACGCCAGTGGCCGACCAGATCGCCGGCGCGCGCTCGGCATTCGGCCGCTGGCTCGGCGGCACACCCGACCCGTGGCCGCGCCACCCCGACCCGCAGCTCCCGCCGGCCTACTTCGCCAGCCAGGTGCTCGGTAATCGCTTCGCATGCCTGGCCCCGCCCACGCACATGCAGCGCGGCAACCATGTGGTGATGCTGAGCTTCCAGCAGAGCGGCGGCGGGCTCGACATGCGCGTCACCTACTACCCGCTGAGCCTCGACCCATCCGTGCGCCGCCCAACCGTCCTTGGCCCATTCAGGCTGCGCAACAGCCAAGGTACACTCACCTGATCGGCATTCTGCGCTCAAGCGCCACCGACTGAGCTTCGCCACCAGCCAAAGGACACTCGCATGATCAGCATTCTGCGCTCGAACGCCACCCACCCGAACACGTTGTTCAAAGAAGACGCGCGCCCCAAAAGCGAAGACAACCTCAAGTGGCTCAGCCGCCACGTGCTCGAAAGCGAGGAGATCAGCCAGATCGTGCTGATCGGCGGCGCTGATATCGCCTCGTTCCGGCTGCGCGTGGCTCAGTCGCACCTGCGCCACGACATGCACCCCAGCCACTGGTCGCACGCGCTGCTGCTCGGCCCGATCGCGCAGCCGCTGGCCAAGACGTCGGTGTTCGAGATCTCGCTCCAGCCGCCCAGCGGCTTCGGCTTCCCGCCGCCGCTGAACGGCGTGCAGCAGAGCCGGATCGACCAGTACCGCAGCGCGCGCGCCTACCCGAATATCGCGCTGCTGCGCGTGGCCGCGCCGCAGGCGCAGGTGGCCGAGGCGCTGAACCGCTTCCGCCAGCAGCGGCCGGTGCTCGACGCGCTTGAGCTGATGCTGCGCTGGCTGGCGTATGTCTGGGGCGTCGCACCGGGCGGCGCCAACCCGCTCTACGATGGCCTGGGCATCCCCTCGGCCGCGATGCTCGAGATCGTGTTTGGCGCGGTCGGGATCGACCTGACGCCTGGGCTCGAGAGCCGCGCCAGCTGCCCCGAGGCGATCTGGCAGGCGGCCAAGTGGTGGTATGAGTTCTACGAGCAGGAGCAGAACAAAAGCCTGGTGGGCGCCTACTATGTCGGCCACGAGCTAGGGGACGCGTGAGGTTGCGCGTGCGAAAACCAGCAGGCCTGAAGCCTCAGCGCCACGCCTCGTCGCCGTCAGGCTCGATCAGCAGCAGGGCCCGCTGATAGTCGAACGCGATAGCCGCAAAGCGCGCCAGCAGCCGGTTGCCGATATTCGCCCGGCCCGCCCGGCTGAGGTCGCCTTGCGTGGCCTGCGGCAGGTCGACCTCGACATCGCCGAGCGCGAGCGGCCCAATGCGCACCGACCAGAGCCCGCCGCGCAGCACCGTGCCGCCGCCGCCAAAGCCGGCCCCGCTGCCAAGCGGCGCGCCCGCGTGGGCCTGCAGACCGAGTGCCGCGCCCAAATCCGGCCCGACCGTCAGCGCGGCATTCGAGCCGGTGTCGAGCGTGGCGAGCGCGACGGTGTGGCCACCAATCGCCACGTCGCGCAGCGCCGGGAAATGCTCGAAAAATGCCAGCGGCAGTGCGACGCCCGGCTGCAGTGTAGGAATACCCAGATCGGGATGCGCCAGCGTCAGCAGCTCGCGGCGGTAGTCGATCCGCAGCGCCAGCTGGCGCAGCACATTGTAGCCCAGCACCACGTCGACATCGAATGGCGACCCGCGCAGATCGACCGCCGGCGCAAACAGATCGCGGATGGTCAGATCGCCGATGCGCAGCCAGGGCAGCACCGCCTCGGTAAACGGCACCTCGGCGCTGACCGCGCCCACCCCGAGGCCGCTGCCGCCGGTGTGCAGCGCCAGCCGGCGCGCCAGGCGCGCGTCGATCGCCGATGGATCGGTGCCGGTGTCGAGCATCACCCGCAGCGGGTATCCGCCCGGCCCCGAAGCATCGCAGCATACCAGCCCACCCGGCCGGCACAACGGCACGCTGGTGAGCCCGCGCGAGGGAAACTCGAGGCTTGTGCGATCTTCAATCAGCATAGGTGCCTGTAGTGTATGCACCGCAGCGCGCGCTGTCAAGCGCGCCGCGCTACCCTGAAGCGCTCGTGCAACATCGGCCCTCGCCCCCCTTACCCCCTCTCCCGCGCGCAGGAGAGGGGGTAAGGGGGGTGAGGTGCGGTCGCCGCCGCGATCGCACCTCACAGCCAGATGTGTTTCCCCTCCCCTGACAGGCGAGGGGGAGGGATCGAAAGACGTTGCACGAGCCCTGCGCTACCCTGGCGGCTTTGGGCATCCATACATCCGCAACGCTATGAAGCAGGTATGGTATAGTAAGCGCGCAGCATCCGCGCCGCGCCGCTGTAGCCGCAGCACGAGGAGCCGCTATGATCCAAGTAACTCGCAGCCGCCAGATCGCCGCCCAGCCCGACGCGGTGTTCGCCACGCTGGCCGACCCCGACAACCTGGCCGGGGTGGTGCCGCACGTTCACAAAATTGAGCTTGTCGAGCGCGGAGCCAGCCACGCCCGCGTAGTAACGCACATGGCGATCGGCCCGTTTGGCGATCTGCGCAGCGAAGGCACCGTGCGCTGGCAGACAAACCGCGAGGTAGTGTTCAACACCACGCGCCCGGTTCCGGTCGAGGCACGCTGGCAGCTGCGGCCCAATAGCGGCGGCACCGCGCTCCACGCGACGCTCTCGCTCGACCTGGCCGCGCTGATCGGCCCGCTCGCCGCATTTGTGCCTACCGCCGAGGTCGCGCGAATGATCGCGCCCGACCTCGACACGGCCCTGGCGGCGATCGCCAGCCGCGCCGAGATGAGCCTCCAAGAAGCAATCTGAAGCGTAAAGGTTCGCCGTGCTCGACATCCCCCGCATCCTGGCCGGCTTTGCGCTGAGCACGCTGATCGGCGGCCTGGCCTACTGGCGCCGCTCGCTTGACGCAAGCGGCTGGGCCGGCGCCATCCTCACCGGCACACTCACCTTTGGTTTTGGCGGCTGGACGTGGGGGCTGACGCTGATCACGTTCTTCATCACCTCCAGCATGCTCTCGCACTTTCGCCAGGCGCAAAAGCAGCGCCTCGCCGGCGAGAAGTTCGAAAAAGGCGGACGCCGCGATTTATGGCAGACGCTGGCGAACGGCGGCGCGGGCGCGCTTCTGGCGCTCGCGTATGGCCTCGGCGGCGAGCCGGCCGCGCTGCTGGCCTGCTTCTGCGGCGTGATGGCCACCGTCACGGCCGACACCTGGGCAACCGAGATCGGCGTGCTCAGCCCGGCGCCGCCGCGCATGATCACCAGCGGGCGCGTGGTCGAGCCCGGCACTTCGGGCGGCGTCACGGCCTATGGTCTGCTGGCCTCGCTGGCCGGCGCGCTGCTGATCGGCATCACTGCGCTGCTGCTGGCGCGCGCCGAGCGCGGCGCGTGGTTGCTGGCGCTGGTGCCCGCCGCCGCGCTTGGCGGCCTGGCCGGCAGCGTGGCCGACAGCCTGATCGGCGCGACTGTGCAGGCGATCTACCGCGCGTCTAGCGGCGGCGAGACCGAGCATCGCACCGGGCCCGACGGCCGCGCGCTGCCCGAGATCCGCGGCTGGCGCTGGGTGAATAACGACGTGGTGAATTTTGCCAGCTCGCTTGCCGGCGGCCTGGTGGCGCTCGCGGTAGCTGGCCTGCTCGGCCGCTAGCCCCAAAAAGCAGTTCGGGGGCAGCAGAGCTGCCCCCGAACTGCGCATCAGCAAGAGCTACGGCGCGACCTAGCCATTTGACGTGGGCTGCTCAGCGGGGGCCGGCTGCTCGGTGGGGGCCGGCGCGGCGGGAGCGGCCGGAGCCGCGCCAGGCGCAAATAGCGGCCTGCCGTCAGGCCCCATATCGGCCGGATTATAGACGAAGATATCTGGCCAGGGGCGGAATTTCGTCTGGAACAGCTCGGGCTCCTTGCGCACGCCATTCTCGACAATCACGCGATAAACGTCGATCGTCATGCCGCCGCGCGCGTGGTCGCTCTGGCGGCTGCTGCCCTGCGGCTGATCCGCGTCGGCCACGAACTTTGGCTCCGTCGGCGCGGGAATCTGGTTGTACACCCGCCGCGTCAGCGATACCTGCCGGTTCGGCTTGGTGCCGTACAGCGACACTTCGGCCACGCCCGTGCGCGGGTTCGACGTCGTCTGCATCAGCAGCCAGTGGCCGGTGTCGTTCATGAATTTCAGGTCTGGCCCGCCGGTGAAGATCGTCGCGTCCATGCCCGCGCCGTTCCCCTGCACCCCCATGCCGTATTTATCGTACCAGCTAATGTAGAATGAGTGGCCCCAGCGCTCGGTGATCGGCAGGCCAGCCCAGAATGCCGCGCGGAACAGCGTGGTCGAGTCCTGGCAGATCCCGCCGCCAAACTCGAGCTGGGTGCGGTTCTGGATGATCGCGTAGCCCTTCACGAAGCCGTTGTTCTCGTCGATCGAGCCGATATTATCGTTAAACGAAAATTCTTCGCCCGGCGCGATCAGAATGCCGTGCAGCAGGCGCATGCCCGCGCCAATGTTCTGGATGCGGTACGCGGCCGAGCCGGTGAAATCGCTGCGACCAGCCGCCACAAGCTCGTTGATGCCCAGCTGCTTGAGGTTGGCTTCGGTGACCTGCGGCGCCACCGCGACCACCGGCAGCACCACGGTGCGCTGCGGTGTGCCAATCGCCGCCAGGATCGCCGCGCGCGCGTCGGCCTCGTTCATACGCAGGCCAGGCTGGCCGGGCTTGATGATCTTCAGATCGCCATTGTTCCAATCGACGCGCGGGTTCACGCTGCCCTGGCCAGTCTCTTCGGCGATCCGGTTGACGCGCCGGTTGAGCAGGTAGGGGTTCAGTGCAACCGCCACGCGGTCGGTGCCGCTGCTGGCTGGCACACGCGCGATGTCGAGCATGAGCGCGATCTCGTCAGGCCGCCAGATATAGCGCTTGTCGGCGACGCTAAGCGTCAGCGGGGCCTGCAGCATCGCCTCGATCTGCTGGCGCGCCGTGTCGACAGCCGCGTCGTCGAGGCGCGGCGGCAGATCGCGCGTGCGCACCGTCGCCGTCTGTGGCGTAAGCGACATGAGCGCCTGCGTCAGCTCGGCGACGGTTTGATCGACCAGCACCTGCCGGCCGGCGCGCGCCGGCTGGGTTTCAACCTGCACGCCGTCGAGCCAGAGCTTGGCATCGACGGGGGCCAGCTCGAAGCCTGCGGTGGTGGCGGCGACATACGCGCGCAGCTTCTGCTGGTCGAACGACGCGTGCAGCGGCAGCTCAAGGCCGTTCTGCCAGATCGCGTAGACCTCTTCGAGGTTTTCGAGCATGCCATTGCCGCGCCCGGCGCGGTAGGCCTGGTCGATCGCGTCGGCGTAGTCGAAGCTGATGCCAAGCTCGTCGAGCGACGGCCGCCACGTCTGATCGCCAAATGTCAGTGTGAGCGGCTGGCGCGCGAAATCGGCGTGGCGCGCGCGGAGCGCGGCCTCGGCCTCCTGCGGCGTCAGCTCGCCGACCTGCAGCCCCTGAATGGAGACGTTCGGGTAGATCTTGCCCTGGTACGAGCGGTCGAGGTAGTACAGGCCGCCGCCGGCGCCTGCCAGCAGCGCCGCCAGGAGCGCCAGCGCCACGTACATGCCAATGTTCAGCCGGCGGCGCGGCGCCGATGGCGAGCCGCCCGCCTGCTGACGCCGGCGCGGCTCGTGCGCCGGCAATGCCCTCACACTGTACGGATCGTTGAGCGCGCGACCGGCGACGCCTTGCTCGGAGTAGAACTTCTCAGCAGACACATGAGCCTCCCGAACGTCAGAGCAACCAGGGGCAAAACTACGCTCGGCTGGCGTAGTAGCGGCGCGCCATGCCGAGCGCACAGATGTTGGAATGTTTGGCTAACTATAGCCGACATCCACCGGACGTGTCAATGAGCATCAGGTGAAAATTGCTTACAATTTGAGAGCAAGTTACATACCGTCGGAATGAGGCTCGGCGCGTGCCTGCTTGGATGGGCGCTAGCCCGAGGGTGGCGCGCGGCGCGACTTGCGCCAGCGCGGCAGGTTACGGATGGAAATCGTTCGCAGCCGTGCGGCGCGCGCGCGCCGCCGCTGGCGCGCGCGCGCCGCCGGCAGGTGCAGCCGAGGGCGGCGAGCGCCAATCTGGCGTATGGCGTCGATGTTCAGCAGCCGCATACGCCGCCGCGATGGCGGCGGCAGCTGCAGCCGGTCGAGCACGACCTGCGCGATCTGGGTGGCGCCGTCGCGCGGCACGGCCTCGGCCAGCCGCGCGACCGTCGCGGCGTAGGTGGCGGGATCCATCAGGCCATCGATCGCCGGCACGATCCGATCGGGCGTGGGGCAAAACGCGCCAAGCTCGCGGTTCAGCACCAAGTCGATGTTGCCGCGCTCCTGCATACCCACCGCTTCGGTCACAATCACTGGCCGGCGCATTACCAGCGCCTCCATCAGCGTGCCGGGGCCAGCCTTGGTGACAATAATATCGCTGGCGGCCATCAGCACTTCCATGTTATTCACAAAGCCATAGATGCGTATCGAAGGCCGCAGGCCCAGCGCCTCAAGCTCGGCGCGCAGGCTGGCGTTTTTACCAGTGACGACCAGCAGCTGCAGCGCGGGGTAGGCTTGTTCGAGCGTCAGTACTAGCTCGCGCAGCTGGCCCGAGCCAACGCCGCCGCTGGTGATCAGCAGGGTGAATGGGTCAGGCTCGATGCCCAGCGTGGCGCGCGCCTCGCGGCGGGTGCCGGCGTAGGCCGCGAATTTAGGATGCACCGGGAAGCCGGTGCGCACCAGCTTGCGCGCCGGGAAGCCGCGCCGCAGCAGCAGCTGGTAGGCTTCCTCGGTTGGCACAATACACAGCTCGGCGCCTGGGTCGGCCCAGGCCGAGTGCAGGCTCACCAGGTCGGTCACAACCGTAACGAAGTGAAACGAGAGCCGGTAGGTGCGGCGGGCGTTGCCGATAAGCCGGTTGACCAGCGGGTGCACCGAGACGACCAGGTCGGGGCGGGTTTCTTCGAACACGCGCACAATATTGCGGTGCGCCGAAAGGTAGACAAACTGGGTCAGCGCGTCGATCCGGCGGCGGCCGTCGGTCATCTGGAACATCAGGTCGAACACCGACAGCCAGCGTGTCGAGAGCTGATTATACAGGTCGGGCGCGTCCTTGATCAGCGGCAGCCCGGTGCTGGTGAGCATATCGACAATATGGCGGTCGACCGTGCCATCGGCTAATTGCGCCAGCGCCGCATCGATAGCGGCGGCGCCGGCGCGGTGGCCGCCGCCAGTGTCGGAGATTGCAAAAAGCACACTAGGAGTATGATCCACGCAGGGCTCCTCGTAGCCGCTGGCACATACCGGAAGGTGCCGCCAGCTTGCGGCCAGTATCCTACCATACAGCGTACGATCGTGTAAAGCTTGCATGGGTATGCTATAATCCCTGGGTGAAAATTATCGTGGCGATTTCCGGGCAAAGTCGACATGATACCAGCCCAACCCACACACACCTCGGCGCCGATCGGACGCTCGGCCCAGCCGTTACTGCCACTGAAGCTCACGCCTCCGCCGCTTCGCGACGGCGTACTGCTGCGGCCCGATCTGCAAGCGCTGCTGCCCGAGGTGCGCCTCCAGCCGCTCACACTTGTCGTGGCGCCGGCCGGCTACGGCAAGACGACGCTGCTCTCGCAGTGGGTGCAAGAGCTTCAGCGCACCAGCGCGCCGGTGTGCTGGCTGACGCTCGACCGCGGCGAGCGCTACCCGGCCATGTTTCTGGCCTACCTGATCCGCGCGTTTCAGTCGGTGGCGCCGCACCTGGGCGAAGAAGCCTGGCGCGTGCTCTCGGGCGCCTCCAACATGCAGCGCGACTGGCCGCTGGTCGCGGGGTCGCTCTGCAGCGATCTGCAGCGCATGCTGCCCACCACCACCTTTCTGTTCCTCGACGATCTCCAGCAGGTGACCGAGTCGGCGGTGATCGGCCAGATCCTGGGCTACCTGCTGCGTGCTGCCCCGCCGACGCTGCGGATTGTGGCGGCCTCGCGCCGCGCGCCGACATTCGCGCCGATCTCGCGGCTGCGCGCCGAAGGCCAGCTGATGGAGTTATCGCAGCGCGACCTGCACCTTTCAGCCGATGAAGCGCGCCAGCTGCTGCTGGCCCAGGGCGTGACGATCGACGACGCCGACCTGGCGCTGCTGCTGGGCCGCACCGAGGGCTGGGCGCTGAGCATTCAGCTGGCGGCGCGCGCGCTGGCCGGCCAGCCGACCGAGCGGCGCAACGATTTCCTGCAGGCGCTCGCCGGCAGCCAGCAGCAGCTGCTGCACTACCTGGCCACCGAGGTGCTGGCCGACCTGCCCGATGAGCTCATCGATTTTCTGCGGCTGGCCGCCATCCCCGAGCGCTTCGACGCCGCGCTGCTGGCCGAGGTGCTAGGCCGCGACGACGTTGCCTACCTGCTGGGCCGCGCCCAGGCGCTGGGGTTGCCGATCCTGCCGCTCGACGAGCAGGGCGACCAGCTGCGCTTTCACCCGCTTTGGCGCGAGCTGCTGCTGCACTACGATGCGCGCCCCGACGAGCTGCCCCACGACGAGCCCGCCGGCGAGGGCGCGCCGCCATCGCACGAGGCCAAAGATATCCACCGGCGCTTTGGCCAGGCGCTCGAGGCGCGCGGCGACCTCGACGAGGCACTGAGCCACTACGCCAGCGCTGGCGCCACTGGCGAGCTGGCCCGCGCGCTGCGCCAGCGCGCCTGGCCGCTGCTACAATCGCCGCGCCGCGAGACTGTGCGCCGCTGGCTCGATCAGCTGCCGGCCGATGCGCGCGAAGGCGATACCGAGCTGCTGTACATGTGGGGCTACAGCCAGATCGTCAACGCCCCCGACCTGGCTATCAGCGCGATCGAGCGCGCCGCCGACCGCTACCACAGCACCGGCCAGTTCGACCGTGAGCTACGCGCGCTGGCCGACCTGACGGCGCTGCTGTACCTGCGCGGCCGCCCGCCTTCGTTTGTGGCCTGCTGTGTGCGCGCGGTGCGCGCCGCCAACCGCGTGCGCGATGCGTGGTCGCGCGGCGCGGCGCTGGTAGGTGTCATGGCCCTGCTCTACACCAAGGGCCGCTACCTGGCGGCGCTGCGCGTGGCCCGTCAGGCGGCCGGGCACCCGCTTTCGCCCGCGTGGCACTGGCTGATGGCAATGCTGGCAGCCTCGATCAACAACCAGCTCGGCATGCCCTCCGATGCGCTCGGCATTGTCGACGCTACGCTGCGGCTGCCGCAGATCGACCACGACGACCGTATGCGCCAGAATTTGCTGCGGCACCGCGCGTTTGCGCTCGAGCTGCTTGGGCAAACCGGCGAAGCTGCGGCGCTGGCGCTCGACGCGCACCGCCACCTTGCCGACTACTATCGCGACGGCAGCGCCGGGCTCAGCGCCCAGCAGCTCGCGCTCCTGCTGATGCTTCAGGGCCGGATCGACGAAGCCTCGACTTACATTCTGCAGGCGCGCACCGCGTTTCACGACATGGGCGCGCTCGAGCCGCTGGCAGGCCTGCAGGCGCTTGAGCTCTACGGCCAGCTGCTGCGCGGCCAAGGCGCCCGCGCCAGCACCGCCGTTGGCACAGTGCTGCGCCGGCTCGACGAGGCGGAAGGGCTCAACCGCGACCTACGCCTGCGCCTGCTGCTGACGCTGGTGTTGGGTGAAGGAGGCCAGCCCGAGCGCGCACTGGCGCTCATGCGCGATCTGGCTAGCGAGATGCAAGCAGGCGGCTACCGCCTGTTTCTGGCCTGCGCACAGCTGTACGCGGCCTACCTGGCCAGCCAGCTCGGCGACGCCGAAACCCAGGCCGGCATGCTGCGCGCCGGGTGGGCAACCTTCGCCGCCGAGGGCCAGCGCTACCTGCCGATCGTGCCACCAGCCGCGCTACGCCACATCACCGTCGCGGCGCTGCAGCTTGGCCTGGCGCCTGAAAGCGTCAGCGGCGTGCTGCAAACCCAGCTACCCGAGCAGGCGCTCGACATTCTGCGCGGCCTGATCGACGCCCCCGACGCCACCGTGCGCACGAATGTCGCCCAGCTGCTTGGCGAGCTTGGCACCGCCGCGGCCTACCCGTCGCTGCGCGCGCTGCTGAAAGATCGCAGCGCGCCGGTGCGCCAGGCCGCCGAACAAGCCCTCGGCCGGCTGGTGTACCGGCCGCCGTACAAGCTGCGCGTGCGAACGCTTGGCGCATTCGCGGTATGGCGCGGCGACCTGGAAGTGCGCGACCGCGATTGGCGCAGCAGCAAGGCCCGCCAGCTATTCCAGCTGCTGCTGACCGAGCGCGGGCGCGCGTTGCCGCGCGACCGCGTGCTCGAGGCGCTGTGGCCCGAGATGGACTCCGACGCCGCATCCAATAACCTGCGCGTGACGCTGAACCGCCTAAGCAAGGCGATCGAGCCCGAGCGCCCGGAAGGCGCGCCGCCGGCGTATGTCGTGCAGCAGGGCGAGACATACGGCTTCAACGTCGCCAGCGACCACCAGATCGACGCAGCCGACTTCGCCGAGGCGGTTGCCGAAGGGCAGCGCGCGGCGCGGCGCGGGCAGCGCGCCGCCGCTATCGCGGCGTTCCGCAGCGCGATGGGGCTGTATCGCGGGCCATACCTCCCCGATAACATGTACGAGGATTGGACGGTGGTCGAGCGCGAGCGCCTGGCCATGCTGTTCAACGATGCCGCGATCCGCCTAGGCGCACTGCTGCTTGAAGAAGGGCTGGCGCACGACGCGATCGGCCTGGCGTGGCGCGTGCTCGAAAACGACCGCGCCCACGAGGAAGCGTACCGCCTGCTGATGCGCGCCCACGCGTCGCTTGGCGAGCGCAGCACCGCGTTGCGGCTCTACACCCGCTGCGTGGCGATGCTGCGCGAGGATCTGGCCGTCGAACCAATGGCCGAGACGGTAGCGCTCTACAATGCACTGCGCGAAATGCGCTGATGATCACTCGCTTTATGCTGGGGTTTGGTGGCTTCGCCGCCCTGCAATGATTGCACCCGTGGCGAAGCCACGGAGTGCACAATCGATACGGTGATCAAGCGAACAGCGTATGATACCAAATCCGGCTGATCGCTTCGATTATGGTGGTTCGCGGTTTCGCCGCCCCCGAAGTTCGTTTTTGCGCCCGCCTCGCGGGCTTTGCCGCACAAGAAAACACGAGTAATCAAACGGAGTTGGTATGAGATGCTGCTTGGTACAAAATCCTGGCAGGGCATACCAAAAAGAAAGTGATCAAACGGAGTTGGGCCAGAAACGCGTGCGCGCTACTCAAAAAAATAAAGACCGGCCACCAGGCCGGCCTTCACGCTATTGAGCCCGAGCTGCTATTCAGGATCGACCGGGGCCTCGAATGAGAGAAGAAACGATCGCCGACTGGATACTTGATCTTCGATAAATGCCAGCATATCCTGCACGCGCTCGAACTGCCGCTCGTAGCCACTGCTCACGTGCTGAATGCGCCCGCGCCACGGGCGCGCCCCGGACTCCACAGGCTCATCGACAACTAGTCGTAGCAAGAACGACTCGACTCGCCGGCCTTTCATTGGCTGGTCTCCTAACAAGGCGTATCAGCCGCAAAAATCGCTGACAAGCCAAGTATAGTTCCCAGCCATTACCTGCCGATTACCGTCGCGCGAGCGCCGTGACCACATTCATTAGGTAGCTCACGGTCACCCGGTCGCCGGGCTGCGGGGCATCGTAGGCGCTCTCGGGGCCGATACGCGCGCTGCGCACAGCGTCGGGCGCATCGTCGTGGGTGTACTCGATGTCGTAGAAGCGCGTGCCGTGGATGTCGATCAGCCGCACCGCGCGCAGCGTGGCCGGCTTGCTTCCGCCCATGATCATCGCCTGCTCCTCTTCTCTGCCTGGGGCATGTTTCAAAACCTGCTATGTGAGCTTTATGCCGTTGGGATGTTTGGGGGCGTCAGCGCTCCAAGAATGAACATTCTTTGTGCCGCACTATGAATCGCAAATCGCTTCATAGTGCGGCAAAGGCAAGCGTTTTAGGGCGGCGAAGCCGCCCCAAGCCCCACCACTAGGGTATAGCGCTCGCTTCCCGCAGCACATAGCGCCGCACGGCCGCCGCCACGCCACCCGCACCGGCCGCAGGCGCGATCCAATCGGCGATGGCGCGCACGTCGGGCTGTGCATTGCCAACCGCAACGCCCACGCCGGCCATGCGCAGCATGGCGATGTCGGCCTCGGCGTCGCCGATCGCCAGCACTGCGGCGCAATCGATCGCCCAGCGCGCGCACAGAAACGCCAGCGCGGACTCTTTGGTGGCATCGGCGTGGGTAATTGTCGCATCGGCGAGCGATCCGTCGGTGTGGTAGTGGCGCACAAAGCGCAGCGGCGCGGCGCCGAACTCGCGCATCAGCAGCGCCGCGCCAGCCTCGCCGCGCACAATAAAGCGGCTTGGCGCGCGGTCGATTGCCGGAAGCATCGCCGCGACATCGGTGCCGGTTGCCTGGATATGCGCGGCCGGGTGTGAGCGTGGCCGGTAGTAGTTATGCTCGTCGATCGTGGCCAGCAGTGGTAATTCCTGCTGGTCGGCCAGGGCGGCGATGGTGCGCGCCAGCTCGAGCGGGATGGTCAGCGCCTGTAGCTCAGCGCCAGCTTCGTCGAAGATCGTCGCGCCGCCATTGCACACCAGCGTACACGGCATGCCCAGCAGCCCGGCAATGTGCAGCGCCGAATCGCGCTTGCGAATTGTCGCCAGCGCCACGCGCACGCCGCGCCGCGCCGCCTCGGCAAGCGCCAGAGCATTTTCGGGAGGCAGCGCGCCGCGCTCGTCGATCAGCGTGCCGTCGATGTCGGAAACAATCAGGCGTATCATAGGGCATAGTATACAGCATGCCTTAGCCCACCACCACCACGCTGCGCGTCACGAAAGACCAATCGTTACTGGTGTGGGCATAGATGAACAGCATGTGTTGGCCAGGCGCGAGGCCGCGCGTATCCCAGGCGAACTGAAAGCCCGAGGCGCGGAAGCGCTCGTTGCTCAGCGCGGCCGCGACATCGGCGCGATCGAGCGCGTAGGACGCCTCGCCGATGAAGCTGCCCTGGCCGGCCGGGCCGTCGAGGTACAGGTGCACGTGGTCGACTCCGCTGCCGGCGCCGCCGGCGTGATCGACGGCCCAGCCTTGCACGGTAACGGTGCCGCTCACAGTCGCGCCGTCGGCCAGCGCATCGACGTCGATCTGAGCTGTTTCTTCATTGGCGGCGGCATCGTCGTGGGGCTGAGCCGGGGGCTGGCTCGCGGCTGCGGGAATGCCCTGGTTGAGCAGCGGATCAGTGTACGGGCACAGCTTCTGATCGCCACGGTACAGGTACATGCGCGCGCAGCTGTTGTCGTAGCGGCCGCGCCCGCTGTGGATGCTCCAGCCCGAGAGCGTCAGGCCATTGATCGGCACGTCCTGGCCGTTGTGCTTCAGGCCGAAATGCAGGTGCGGCGCGGTGGCGTAGCCACCCTCGCAGGCGGCCTCGCGCGGCGTGTTGGCGATATTGGCGATACGCTCGTTGGCCTGCACCGTGCCCGAATCGCGCAGGATGTGCTCGACATGGTAGTACACGGTAGTCCAGCCGTCGGCGTGGTCGATCTCGAGGCCGCACGACGAAGTTTTACGAATAGTTCCGGCGGCGGCGGCCACCACCCAGATCTGGCTGGTATCCGACTTCCAGCGCGGCCACGGGCGGCCGACGCTGAAGTCGACCGCCTCTTTATGCGCGCCGTGAATGCCATTGAACGTCCAGGATTCGCCAACCGGGAATGGCAGCTGCAGCAGGTCGGGCGGGGGCAGCGCCGGATCGGCGGCGGCGGCGGAGGCGGCGGGGAAGATCGCGAGCAGCAGGGCGCCTAGCAAAAAAGCGAGAGCAATTCGACGCAATCGACAGGCTCCTTCGGCGGCAACGAGGCCGCGTAGGCGCGCAAAACAAGACGCGCACAGACGAATAGCGCCAGCTTAGCGAGCGGCAGCAGGGCCGCTATGCCAATTCAGTTGAAGGTTTGGTTGCCATCGGTGCGGCGATTATACACGAAGTTGCGCTTCGCGCAAGTTGGAATTTAACGCGGCTTTTACTTACTCAGGGGGTGAATCTTTTCTTTTGGGCGGTCTCGGCCACTGCGGGGGCCGAGACCGCCCAAAAGAGTAGTTTCTGGGGG